>JAEUQZ010000279.1 GCA_016788965.1 Anaerolineae bacterium
GATGGCTGTATCGAACAATTCTGTTCCGCCTGTACTGCCCATTCTGATTTTGGGAGGATTAGGGATTTTGGGGTTGTTGATCAGCACACGACGTGGATGAAAAAGAAGCCCGGTCGGTGACCGGGCTTCTTTTTTATGTTTCGAAAACTGGCCTAGTGGCTGCAACTGCCGCAGCCACTACCACTCTGTTCCTCCGCACCGTCTTGGGTGCGGAAGGAATGTCCGCAGCCGCAGCTTGACACCGCGTTCGGGTTATCGATACGGAAACCACCGCCCATCAGGCTGTCCACAAAGTCAATCACTGCACCCTGAAGGTACATCATGCTCGTGGGATCCACAATCAAGCGGACGCCTTCGACCTCCACAACCTTGTCAAAATCGCGTGCGGTCTCTTCAAAGGCCATACCATACTGGAGACCAGAACAGCCACCACCAGATACGAACACGCGCAGCGCGTGGTTCGGGATGTTACGCTGCACAAGCAGCGAACGAATGACCCCAACAGCAGATGGTGTCACGGAGAGAATAGGGGTAGCTTCGACTGCTGTTTCCAGATTTTCGTATTCGATGGTCGCCATGTTCATGAAGCTCCTGGGAGGCTGTAGGCTTTGTTGCCAAGTCAGTATAGCATTATCGGGGAAGCGAGTCAATTAACACAACATTCATCAGCAATATTCCGAGAGTCACTCCCTGGATGGAAGAGGAAGCAGATAAGAACAGTTCATATCACCCTGCGATGATCGTGACAAAAGACGGGGAACAACACCTAGCAGGGAAGCAACCAACCGCATGTCCATCTCACAGAGGTGCTGGTTGGATTGGGCGAGTTGATGATATGGGCAGTTGGTTGTTTTCAGAACGTAGCCATCGGCATGTTCTTCCCAGCCAGCACTGTATCCGTGTTCATTGAGGTAGGTGATAACTCGTTCAAGGCGCTCTTCAAAAGGTAGGTTCGGTATGTTCGCCTGAGCAGCCATTCTATCGGCTACGCCTTCCAGAATCACATTGACCTGGTTTTGGGAAAACTGCTCCGTGATTTGCGCGAGTAAGTTGGACGCAAGTGAGTGGTAGTTGTTCGGGAATTGATTGCGAGCGTGTGTGGTCAGAGCATAAACATGCTGAGGGCGGCCTGGCGAACCACGATGGCGAAGCTGCGGATGTGTGATCAGGTTTTCCTTGAGCAGTTCTGTCAGATGATGGCGCACTGTGACTGCCGTTATCTTGTCACCGCGTCGTTTTCGAAGTTCAACGACCAGATCATCGACTGTCGATTCGCCATGCTCACGTAGAACTTCCAGGATATGTCGCCGCGTTTCCTGCATAACTCTATGTCCTCGTCATGAATATTTACAACCTTCATCATAAAAAGTCTATCACTCGCAGTTCATCAGTGTCAAATAACATCCACCTATCGGGTGCATTTTATCATTTTGGGAAGTCCGCCTTCACATGAGGTCAGAACAGCAAACCGCGGCGGAAATGTAGTCGGGTCTGGCGCGCCAAACCCTTTTGCCTAAAACTTGAAATGCAACCGGAACGGAAGGCCTTGTCGAAAGCCTGTTAGCCTGTCGGGCTAGACCGCGATTCCGTCCTCGCCAGCGGCTTTGAGGAAGTCAAGCTGAGAAGACAATTCGGAGGCGAATACACGATATGCAGCCATATCCTCGACACACACCACCACCAGCTTAATGTGGCGTGGGCCGTCGAGGATGAAGTTGATGATCTGCGTCAGCATGGTCTTGGCGCAGTTCTCCAACGGATATCCTAAAGCACCCGTGGCGATGGCAGGCATAGCCAGTGAGCGCAGGCGCTCGTGTTCTGCGATGTGCAGACAGGCTTGTGTGACATTGGCAAGTTTGCCTCGCTCGCTTCCTTCACCCCATCGAGGGCCAACCGCGTGAATGATCCGCATGAACGGCAGATCGCCAGATGTTGTTGCGACGGCAGCACCGACATCACACCAACCGACATGCGAACAGGCTGCGAGCAAAGCCACGCCGCCTCTCTCCAAGAGGCGCGGAGAAAGCGACAGATTCGGGTCGGTGGAATTGACGACGGCTTGCACAGGAAGTGACAGAATGTCATCCTGTGTGAGGTGAATCGTCACCTTATTGATCTTGGCTTTCATGAAAGCCCCCGCCGCTTTTGTAACATTACACCATCACATCGGGGGCTTCGTCAATAGCACGGGCGTTCGTTAGATAGGCGAGGGTAGCGACCAGGAGGACGAACACATACGCCAAATCCTGGACGAAGATGCTGTTATCAACAAGACCATGTGCGACAAGATTGACCATTGAAGCGGCCATTCCAACGAGCAGTACACTTGTGAATGCGTCAGAAACCCGATTTATCTTCAACCAGGCTCGCCAGAAAGTGACCTGAAGCGCCAGTAACCAGGCAATCCCCAGGATGCCGAGTCGAATCCACACGTCAAGAAAGATGTTGTGCGGATGCGAAAGATTTGGTTCCTGCCAGGCATCTGGCATGATATAGTGTCCGCGAAACTCATAGAGGAATTGGTCGAGGCCAAGCCCTGTGATTGGGTGATCTCGGATCATGTTGACCGCACTCTGCCATGCTCTGACGCGGTAAAAATTCGTCCCTTCGCTGAAATCAAGTACACGGGCAAATCGGGGAGATTGTAGAGAAAACAGAAATGCGGCGACAAGGACAGCGCCAAACCCCAGCAGTATCCAATACGAACGCTTTCGCCATCGCAGTAAAACAATGGTCATCAACGCCGCTGGCAGACCCAGGAAGATTCCGCCGACGCTCTGCGTCAACAGAAAAGCACCCAACATGGGAACTGCCATGAATCCGTATAGCCAACGGCGTCTCCGGTCAATCTCTGAGCCAATTAAGACAGCGATAACAAACGGAATACATCGCCCCAGGAATAGGGCGACGTTATTGGGTGAGCCGTAAACACTGGCGAGTCGGCGTGCCCCATCCTCAGCCGTGATGATTGCCGCACCATTCATGTACTGCCAGAGTCCTATGACCGCGACGAACAGCCCAGCAATCACAAACGCATCGAGGATCATCACCAATTGATGGCGCTTAAAGCTACAGGATCGAAAGATCCCGTAGAAGAGAGCAGGTTCAATGAATATGACCCGAAGCTCAGTGAGCGCAGTTTCTCGATTTGCAGACCATGTTACGGCGAGGCATCCAAGCGCCAACCAAATCACGATGATCCAATCGAGCGGCTGTAGGGCATAGAAAAGCCCCTTGCCTGAGGCACGGGCAACAGCGTCTTTGTGGGTAGGCTGCCTCCAGTCTACTAGTCGCCGCAGTATCCATGCCGCCGTCGTCAGGAGGATGATGACCTCGGCCAAAGGAAACGCATATCGATAAAGCTCAACTGGGAAGAGAAAGAAAGGAGACCAGAAAACCGTTAGCACGAGTCCGAGGTGGATTTCGTTATAGATCACGACAAATAGAACAAGCAGTCCCACCGCTGTCACGATAACGCCCGGATTAAGCTGGATGAGTCCCGCTGTTGCAAACGCAAGTACCACCGGGACAGGTTCTCGGCGAATGAAGGCAGCGTAACCGTCTCCCCATGTGATGAGCATACCTAGCATCAAAGCCAGCGCTGCTGCCACGCCAATGATGAGTCGCCCGCTCGCGCCAAGCTGATTCAAGATACTCAAGATTGCTGTGTAGAGGATAAGCCAGAGGCGCTTTGGAACGGATGAAAGAATACTCACTGCTGATGCGATTGCGGCAGCAGCACTCACTATGATCCATGGACGAAATGAAGCAGCGGGCGAATCGGCGCCAACGCCGAATCCGGCGACGACCCAACGATCCCAACCCCGATCCGCAACCATTTGGAGACGATGCTGGGAATGATCGAGTCCATCCGCAATTCGGACCATTCTGGTTTCTTGTTTCAGCGAAGGGCTGGTCAGTACCACATACGGATTGCCCGCGGCATCTCTGGGGACGGCATTGGCAGGTTGTCCATCCACTCTTGGGTATAGATAGGCAACAAAATCACCCTGTCGCAAAAGCAGAGAAAGCTGCGTGCCCTGAAAGTCAAAGCTGACCTGACTGTCATTGACCCAACCGATATCGGCGCCGAGTTCCCCAAATGTCCATACACCGCTGTAGTGCGCGAAAGGGTTGACCGGGAAATAGAGGCCATTGCTGGCGACCGTGACCTGCCTGCGGTCGCGGAGAGCCTGCCAGAGAGGTGTCGGCAATCCTGAAGAATTGACAACTGCAAATCCCCATTGAGGATCATCTGGAGCGGTTGCTGGTTGCCAATGATTCAGGATCATGCCGCCTAACCAGGGCCATTCGTCATCAGCACGATCCAAAGCATCTAGCGTGAATCGCACTTGTTGTTCTGATATGACCGATCTCCAGATTGACGGTTCTTCTGCCCAATCACCGGGAAGGCTGTTCCATCCCCAGGCGCTGGCCCACAGTGCCTTGTGACCATCACCCTGCCGGATCATTTCTTCTCGCAACAGAATCATCCGAGAGAAGTTCAGCCGATCTGGAGATACCGTTCGTTCTAGTGGACTATCGCTGAAGCCATACGGTTTCGCGGCTACAGCGTCCATGAATGGCTTTGCACCGGCTGCGTACATTGCCTCAAGGAAGAGTATGTCGCTCAGGTTTTCGGGGCCAGTTTCGAGAGTTGGGGCAAGGGCGGCAGCAATAACTGAGGCAACCGGGTCACTGTCATGTATGGCTTTGAAGGCCGCGGCCAGTAGGGCAACATAATTTGTTGGCCGAGGTTCCAGTCCGCCCCATCCAGCGCGCAGATTTGGCTCATCCCATATCTGGTAGTAGCTGATCTGCGCGCCATACCGATGAGCAAACTGCGCCGCGAACTCAGCGAAATCATCGGGATTACGGGGTGGGGTCGAGGGGCTTTCTGAGAGAGCGTCTGCTCTCGCCCAAGGTGGAGTATTGACGAGGACTGGCAGCAGACTCAGAGATGGATACCGCTCCAACGCCTTGAAAACGGTATCCAGGGAATCCCAGTCATACTCTCCCCGTACTGGTTCGATCCGATCCCAGTAGATAAGCTGTCGAATCCACACCACATGGGTATCGACCATCCATGCCAACTGTTTGTCGAGTGTATCACCCTCGTATTGGGTTAGATCAGCGTTGACTCCAAATCGAGGAATTCGAAAAGGCAGATTCGTGTTTTCTGCGGCATTGGCAAAGCCGCGTACTGCAATGGCCGTTTGATCTGCGAGAAAGGAAAGTTGAACAACGCTTGCACTGAAGATAGCGAGCGATATTAAGCCGATGAGCGCTTTCCGTAGGTTCATCGCACCCAGACCGGATTTGAGGCCCCCTGGTCTAGCGTAAGTTGATGACTGATCTGGCTTTCCACATCGACTATCCACAGGTTGCCCTGATAAATCAGAGCGATCTGTCTTCCATCTGGACTCCAAGTGAATTCTTGGTTGATGAAGATCGTTTGTTGCGCCCGTATTCCAGGGCGTTCAGCACCCGGAAAGATGACCCGTTCATTACTTCCATCCCGATCAGCGACCACCAGATCGTATTCGCCATTGATACTGTTGAATGGATCGCGTGACTTCAGATAGGCTATGTAGCTAACCGGGAACTGACCGGATTGACCACCTACGAAAGGCGAGAATTGAGGCGCTGCCCAGATTCCGGCGTTTTCAACCAGTGGAGCGGAGAACAGACCTTGTGTGTTGACCGCTGCTATGTTAAAGACAGGACTGTTCTCTGCGCTTTCGCTCCCGACCGGTGCGCCGTGTACCGTAGTCAAGAGCAGATCGTTGTCGGGCGACCATGAAACGGTCGCGCGCCATGACCAATCCCCCACCGGTCGCAGTACGGGAAAAGTCACCAGCGGATCACCTAGTTTAGCATTCTCAAGATCGACAAGGCCCGCCCCGTCTGCTTGAACCCAGGCCAATGCGTTGCCATCGGACGACCAATGGAACCGGGTTCCCCACCAACTATACAATCCGGATGCTGACCGATACAGGATTTGCTTGAAACTCAGCGCACTGCCCGTGGCGGGATCAATTCTCATCTGCTGGAGGTCATTGTAGGCCAACCAACCTGGGTTGGCGTCACGAGGTTCGGCTGTCGAGTAACTAATCGTATTGTCCTGTCCGGGAATCCATTCGGCATACAGGACGTTGTTAGGTACCAGTTCGACGGGCTGGGTTGGCTGACCAACATCCGCGATGAGATAGAGTTGGTTTCCAAATGCGGCCGCCGAATCAACCGTCAGCTTGCGGGCAAAAAGCAATTTGCGACCATCAGGGGCAATCGTGAAAACCCGCTTATCCACATCACCCTCGGTCGTAATTGGGCGTTTGGTTGTACTGCTGCCTTGCATCAACCAGATGTTTCCATTGCTGATGTAAGCGAGAGTCCCCGTGATTGGAACAGGTTCAATACTTCCTGGGGGCCGGTGTAGATGATTTCATCCTGCGCGGCCCTGATCTCGGTACGACCGACCTCGACCCGATCAGTTGGAGTGCCATCAACAATCGTCACGCGATAGCAGATTTCCAGAATCCCGTTTTGCCCAGCCTGAACGACCCGCTGTTCTCCTGGTTGCAATCCCTCATTCAATGCGGTTGTCTGCTTGAAGGGAATCTCCGATTGGACACATTCGTTCTGCTCACTGACCCGCGCGATCCGAATCTCGATTCCGTCGGTAATTTGGGTGAATGGCTGTGGATTGATTCGGTCTAGCTCGCCAAGTTGAATATCGACCTTGGGATTCCGCAGGAACTCCTCGACCGTGGTTGGCGAGGTGATGATGAATGTGCGTTCACGCCCATCCGCGATCACAGTCACGCGAATCTGCTGTTCGGTGGGAGTTGGTCGGCAGGCACAAAGGAAGACCAACACCAAAGTCATCCAAACACCAGTCCGTATCGTTCCCATTGTTTGCAACCGCATCGTCTCTCCG
>JAEUQZ010000027.1 GCA_016788965.1 Anaerolineae bacterium
CGTTGATCCACTCCAGATAGCGGTGGGCTGCCTGCCATTCCTTGCAGGCCGGCGTCTGCTTGCGCTGCGCCTTCTCGGTGAAGGCTGCCATCATCCACAGCGTCACCGCCCGCGTGTAGCCGTTCTCCTCCGGCAAAAAGACGGCCCCATG
Source organism: Anaerolineae bacterium (assembly GCA_016788965.1). Classification (GTDB taxonomy): domain Bacteria; phylum Chloroflexota; class Anaerolineae; order Aggregatilineales; family Phototrophicaceae; genus CFX2. The sequence goes on from JAEUQZ010000027.1 coordinate 152, forward strand.
AAACCAGCGCTGCGCCAGATGGATGCCCACCTTGAAGGGGGGCGTCCGATAGTTCCGCACATAGCCTACTCCTTCGATCCGCTTCCCAGTCCGTGGCGTCTGCATCCCATCGCCCCCCACCACCAGCAGCCCATTGGCTTCAACATGCTTGAGCAACTCCTTGAACAGCACCTCCCGTACCCGTTCCTCTGAAAAGCGTCCCTGGTTGAAAATCCGATACCAGGCGGTCCAGTCCTCATTCACCAATCCCAGCACCAGGATCATCTGACTGAGCGTATGCCGTCCAAAGGCTGCCAACTTCCCATACACCAACCCGTAGATGCGCTGATACACCCGCTCCTGTTTGAAAATCCCCCGGTGTGCCCGGATCAGTTCCTCCAGTTCCTTGAGCAATTCTTCGTTTTGTGCGATAGTCGCTCTCATCCCAGTGCCTCTCTGTCCACCATTTTGGCTTTGTCACCGCTATGGTTTACCAGAAGGCGCTGGTTTTTGCACAATCAGCCAAACTTCAGAAGCCTCGCATAGAATATATGCGAGGCTACTCAACTGCGTGCCTGGAGGGATTCGAACCCCCGGCCCTTTGCTCCGTAGGCAAATGCTCTATCCACTGAGCTACAGGCACATGATGCCCGTATCGTAGCACGGTCGCATAGTCGGGTCAAGTGACAGTTTAGCCCCCCAAACGGTCTGCGCCGGGCATTCCAGCGCCCCTGACTTTGCGCTATGCTGAGGGTGATTCAACCATCTTCGAGGATCAACTCCGATGTCACCGTGCAAGATCGCCCTGCTCGATTCGTCCGGCCTGCATCCGGCTGACTATCAGGCCGAATCGCTGGCGGATGCCGCCCGCTTTGAACCGCGCGACGGCGTGTATACCATCACCAACACGTATCCTGGTGTGCAGGTTCTCAAGCTGGATGCTCACCTCGACCGCCTGGAAGACTCGGCCCGCCGCGCGGCGATCCCGCTGCGGCTGGATCGTCCCCGGCTGCGCGGGGCGCTGCGGCAGATGATCGCGCAGTCCGGTTTCGGGGAAGTCCGCTTCCGCATCACGGTGCCGAGGGAATCACCGGAGCGGTTGATCCTCTCCATCGAACCGTTCCAGCGCCACCCACCGGAGATTTACAGCACCGGGGTGCGCTGCATCACGCTGCCCGACAGCGCCCGCCAGAATGCGGCGGTCAAGTCCACAGGCTGGATGCACGACCGCGAGCAGTTCCAACTGCCAGCGGGAATCTACACCGGGCTGCTGCTCGACCATGATGGGCATATCCTGGAAGGCATGAGCAGCAACTTCTACGCGGTGATCGGCGGCGAACTGTGGACGGTGGGTACGGGGGCACTGCCAGGCATCGCGCAGCAGATCGTTCTGGAAGTCGCGCCGCCCATCCTGACTGTTCGACGGGAAGCGCCTCGCCAGCAGGAGATCCCCCAGATGGCCGAAGCCTTCATCACCAGCAGCAGCCGGGGAATCGTCCCAGTCATCGAAATCGACGGCATCCCCATCGGCGGTGGGCAGCCCGGCCCCCGGACCCGCGCATTGCAGGATGCCTATGCCGCCTGGGTCAGCGCCCATCTGGAGGCGCTGTAAGCCGATATTGATTTCGGTTTTTGCACGTGCTATAGTTTTCCGCAAGGCGGCTGCAATGCGACCGCTGATAACATGTCGATAGTGCTGAATCGATGCACTCATCAAGAGCGGTGGAGGGTAACGGCCCTGTGAAACCGCGGCAACCCCCGAAGCGTCGGGAAGGTGCCCCATCCGTCAGAGGAAACTCTGGAAGATGAGCGGTGTGAATGTTGGTAAACCCACGCCTCTTCAATCCAGAGAGGCGTTTTTGTTTTTAAGGAGCAGTTGCGATGCTGGCGAAGGAGCAGACCCACTTGAGCAACACCACCTTCATGACCTCACCCCGCTATTTCTTCACGTCGGAGTCGGTCTCCGAGGGGCATCCTGACAAGATGTGCGATCAGATTTCGGATGCGGTACTGGATGCCATCCTGCAATCCGATGCCAATGCGCGCGTCGCCTGCGAATGTGCCACCACCACCGGACTGGTGCTGGTCATCGGTGAAATCACCACGTCGGCTTACGTGGACATCGAAAAGCTGGTGCGCGATACCGTCCGCGATATCGGGTATACACGCGGCAAGTTCGGCTTCGACGCCGATACCTGCGGGGTGATCGTCTCGATCAAAGAACAGTCTTCGGATATCGCGCAGGGCGTCGATAAGGCGCTGGAAGCCAAAGAAGGCAGGATGAGCGAAGCCGAGATCGAAGCGACCGGTGCGGGCGACCAGGGCATGATGATCGGGTTTGCCTGCGATGAGACGCCGGAATTCATGCCGCTGACGATTTCGCTGTCGCACAAGCTGACGCGCCGCCTGGCTGAAGCCCGTAAGAAGGGACTGCTGGCCTGGCTGCGGCCGGATGCCAAGAGCCAGGTCACGGTCGAATACGCCTACGGCAAACCCAAGCGCATCGATACCATCGTCATCTCGACCCAGCACGCGCCTGAGATCACCCAGGACGAAATCCGCGAGGCCGTCATCGAACACATCATCAAGCCGGTTGTGCCCAGCCACCTGCTCGACCCGGATACGCGCATCTTCGTCAACCCGACCGGGCGCTTCGTCACAGGCGGGCCGCTCGGCGATGCCGGGCTGACCGGACGCAAGATCATCGTCGATACCTACGGCGGCGTGGCTCGTCATGGTGGCGGCGCGTTCTCCGGCAAAGACCCGACGAAGGTGGATCGCAGCGCGGCGTATATGGCGCGGTATATCGCCAAGAACGTGGTCGCGGCGGGGCTGGCCTCGCGCTTCGAGGTGCAGGTCTCGTATGCCATTGGTGTGGCACAGCCGACCTCGCTGGCGGTCGAAACTTTCGGCACAGGCGTGATCGCCGATGAGAAACTGGAAGAGCTGATCCGCAAGCACTTCGACATGCGGCCGGCCGCGATCATCCGCGATCTCGATCTGCGCCGCCCGATCTATAAGCAGGTGGCGGCTTACGGTCACTTCGGGCGCAACGACCTGGATGTGCCCTGGGAACGCACCGACAAGGCCAGCATCCTGCGCCGCGAGGCCGGGGTGTAGGCTTCAGGAAGACACCAGAAAGGACACGGCAACCGTGTCCTTTTTGATTCAACGAGCCGTGTTGACGAAAACAGTGGGCAGCGTCGAATAGGCGGCAATCACCGCGTAGAGCAGGGCCGCAGCGACGGATAGGCGCACCAGCCACTCTGAGCGCGGCGCAGAACTGCTCCGCAGGAAACGGTGCAGCAGGATCGGGAGCGCGATGATCCCGAAGGGAGCCAACGCCAGCGGGATCACAGCGGCTAAGGTATGGAGGGTGACGTTGGCGATGAGCAGGATGGTTCCGAAGCGAAGCAGGCGGCTGCTCCAACGGATCCCGACCACCGTGGTGAAGTTGCGCTCGGTGCGGGAATCGACTTCGTAATCGCGGATCTGCTGCTCCAACTGGGCGGTCAGCGAGGCCAGCCCGAAGGTGGTCAGCAGTACAGTATCGATGGCCTGCCAGGGCAGCACCAGGAGGTACATCACCACGGCGTAGGGAAAGGTCTGCACGAAGAGGACGTGCATCAGCAGGTCCCAGCCGGGCCGGGTCTTCAAGCGGGCAGGCGGGGCCGAATACAACCACAGCGCCAGACCACCGAACAGCGCCACCAAAGCACCCTTCAGCCCGAACTGAGCCAGGACAATGACTGCGCTGCCGAAAGCGGCCAGCAGGCCCAACCGCAGCCAGCCTTTGCCGACGGTTTGTCGGGCGAAGAAGTTGCGCCGCCGTTTGTCGTGATGCTGAGCATCGAAAGGCGCGTCGAAGTAATCGTTGACGGCAAATCCCAACCAGTAGCAGACTGTGACCGTCACGATCAAGGCCAGCGACAGGGGGGTCAGCCGCACCTGATGGATCAGCAGTGGCAGGGCGCAAATCACCAGGGTCAATCCCCAGGCGTCCGCGTGGTTCAGAAACAAACGAGGCATTGGACGCAGCATAATTCGTTCCGATTCAACCAGGACGCAATCCCCCTAATCTTCCTTCCGCAGCAACGAAAAGTCCAGAGGCCGATGTCACATCGCTCGGTTAGAATATCATTTGTCCCTAATCCGCTTCGTCGTGTATAGTGTGGGGAACTATCCCCATCTGTTCGTCAAGGAGCCGCTCATGCGTGCTTTGAGAGCGTTCGGCAAATACTTCTGGCGCTTCATGGTCATTTTCTCGTTCATCGTGAACCTGGTGCTGGTGCTGGTGGTTGCAGTGCTGCTGCTGACGATCTTCGACATCAAGCGCAACATCGCCGAGCCGCTCATCCAGGGACTGCACAGCAGCTTCGTCGGACTGAACGACGCCACTATCGACTGGACGATCCCGGTGCGGGATACGATTATCGTCGCCGACGAGATTCCCTTGAACCTCAACATCCCGCTTCAGAAGGATACGGTGGTCACGCTAACCCAGGATGTGGCGCTGAACCTGAACGCCAACATCACGCTGCCGGGCGTGGGGGTACTGAACAACGCGCAAGTGGCGCTGGCGCTGCCAAAGGATACTCAACTTCCGGTGCGTCTTGACCTGATAGTGGAAGTGACCAACCAGACCGTCCCCGTCAATCTGACTGTGCCCGTCGATCTGGATGTGCGGGCGGTCATTCCGCTGGGGCAGACACAGCTTCATGATCCGGTAGATAACCTGCGACTGCTGTTCGAGCCGCTCACGCGCGTCCTGGGCAACCTGCCTAACGATTACGGTCAGGTCGGACCGTTCGTCAGCCAGGTTCTGAGCGGTAATGCGCCGAATTTGCTGGCGGAAACACCTTACTCGCAGGACCCGTGGCCGGGTTATTCGATCACCGCCGGGCTGAATTACGAATCGCTCGCCTACCAGCCCATCCCAGCAGGTAACATCCCGCTGCTAACGGGCATCGTCCCGGTCGGCGGTATCCCGCTGCTGGATGAAGGGCTGCGCCCTGATCTGTACCAGGGAGACTCGACGCCGCAGACCATGAACGCCCAGGCTGAGGCCAATCTTCAGGCGCAGAGCGTGCCTAACCAGACTTTCAACGGCGACTATGGCGAGCAGGCGGCCAGTCCGCGCCAGCAGGCCATCCAGCCGGGGCAGCAGCCACAGCCGATCCAACCGACGCCGCTGCCCGCCGAACCGGGCGTGGCCGCTACTCCGGTTCCGCCGGGCGGTGACCTGGGCATCATCCCGACGGCTCAGCCCAATTCACCCTGAGTTCCCCTACTCAACCGTTCAGGGTGAGCATGATCTGGCCGGGGTCATGCTCACCCAAATGAACCAGCCTGGTCTATAATGGGTACTGTCCGACAGCCCATGTAGTGTCCGCGAGGATCGTATCGTATGCCGAGGCCGGAGTCGCGTCCCCCCATCTGTGATTACGAAGGTTCGACCTATCGCTCCGATTTCTGGGAAGGCAAGGGTCGAGGCTATGAAGACCGCGTTGAACGTATCGCGCTGCGACGGCTGCTGCCCAAGCAGGGACGCCGCCTGCTGGAACTGGGGGCAGGATTCGGACGGCTAACGAGCGAATACGATGCTTTCGATCAGGTGGTGCTGGTCGATTACTCCCTGTCGCAGCTTCGTTATGCTCAGGACAAGCTGGGTACATCCGGGCGCTACATCTACGTCGCCGCTGACGCCTACCAGCTCCCGTTCCGCGCCGGGGTCTTCGACGCGGCGACGGTCGTCCGGGTAATCCACCACATCGCCGATGTGGGGGCGGCGCTGCGTGAACTGCGCCGGGTGCTGGTTCCCAGCGCGGCGCTGATTCTGGAATACGCCAACAAGCGCAACCTCAAGGCGCTGTACCGCTATTCTCGCGGCCAGCAAACCTGGAACCCGCACGACCTTCAACCCGTCGAGTTCGTCGAACTCAACTTCGATTTCCACCCAGCCTACATGCGCCAGCAGCTTCGTGATGCGGGTTTCACGACCCGTCGGAGCGTGCCGGTATCCTTTTTCCGCCTGCCCGGACTTAAGGAGCGCGTCCCTACCCCAATCCTGGCCGGACTGGACGGGCTGCTCCAACTCACCGGGCTGCACTATGCGCCAAGCGTCTTCACCCAGAATGTGGCCGTGGGCACATCACCGAACAACCTGGAGACCAGCGCCTTGTTCGTCTGTCCAGAGACGGGTGAGGAACTGAAACAGCAGGGAACGACCCTGCTGTGTCCTAGCACGGGCCGGCGCTGGGCGATCCGCGACGGCATCTACGACTTCAAAGCCCCGCTGGACGAGTAGCCTCCTACCCTATTCAAATCAAAACACCCGGTCTGGCCGGGTGTTTTTGTGCTGCGGGGCTGCTGGATTACAGACCGAAGTGACCCTGACGGCTGAGGTGCGAGAGGAATTCGGTGCGGGTGGAGACGCTCTCTCGGAATACGCCGATCATGGTGCTGGTGGTCATGCTGGAGTCGTGCTTCTCGACGCCGCGCATCATCGAGCACATGTGTTTGCCTTCGACGACCACGGCCACGCCGCGCGGGTCCAGCACTTCGCTGATGAAGTCGGCAATCTGCCGTGTCATGCGCTCCTGAACCTGGAGGCGGTTAGCGAACATATCCACGATGCGCGGAATCTTCGAGAGGCCGATGACCTTGCCGCGCGGGACATAGGCCACATGGGCGTGACCGATGAAGGGCAGCATGTGGTGTTCGCACAGGCTGCTGAACTCGATGTCCTTGACGATCACCATGTCGTCATAGTCCACATCGAATAGCGCTCCATTAATCAGCTTGGCCGGATCGACCCGGTAGCCGCTGAGGAGTTCCTCGTACATGCGGGCGACGCGATCCGGGGTCTTCAGCAGACCTTCCCGGCGGACATCTTCGCCCACGGCCGTCAGAATATCCGTGGTCGCGGCTTCAATCGTCTTGCGGTCAACAGGTGGCAGACCTAGTTCAAAAACCTTGAGAAAGGCTTCGGAGCTGAGCTTGTCTTCCATCTCGGCCTGCGCGTTGATGCCGTTGTGTGCGATTCCCTTCATACCGTTGAAATACATATGGTTTCCTCTTGACCTGGTTACTGAACCGAACTGCATTATAGGGGGTTTTGACCAGGAAGAACGCTTAGTTCACCAAGCGTTAAATACTTTCATATCCCCCACTCAAAATCGCGTTCAAAACCACTATGCATGGTCTCCTACAGTCGGAATCCGTTACAATCCGGGCAGGTTCAACAGGAGCGATCAGCTTGACACAGCGGATGGACACCATCGAAATCGACGCGCTGCGGCTGCGGTGCATCATTGGATTCAGCGCGCACGAACTGAAGGACAAGCAGGATGTGGTTATCAGCCTGCGGATTGGGACGGACATGCGCCGGGCCGGGGAGACCGATAACCCGGACGACGCCTTCAACTACCGCACCTTGACCAAAGCCATCATTGAGCATGTGGAAAACTCCCATTATGCGCTGGTGGAAAAACTGGCGGCAGAGATCGCGCGGATCTGTGTGGTCGAGTACGGGGCGGGATGGGTGCAGGTGCGGGTGCATAAACCCGGCGCACTGCGCTTTTCCGACAGCGTTGGCGTGGTCATCGAGCGAACCCCCGATGACTTCCGCTGAACGCTCCATCGTCTACCTGTCGCTGGGGTCGAATATCGACCCGCAGGCCAATCTGATCCGGGCGATCCGGCTGCTGCGGCAGAAGGTCGATGTGCTGGCGGTATCCGATGCCTATCGTACTCCGCCAGAAGGTTTCAAGGAACAGGACGATTTTCTCAACGCCGCCGTCCAGATTTCGACCGATCTATCCCCGATTACGCTGAAACGGAGCGTTCTGGATTGGATCGAGCGGGAATTGGGGCGCGTCCGCGATCCGCTGAACAAGAACGCGCCGCGCACCATCGACCTGGATATCGCGCTGTGGGGCGAGGCGGCGCTGGAATATGGCGAGAAACCGTGGCGCATCCCCGACCCGGATATCGTCCGATTCGCGCATGTGGCCGTGCCGCTGGCGCAGATCGCGCCGGATGCGCTGCACCCGACCGAGCGCGTCCCACTGCGGGAGATCGCCGCGCGGTTTTCGGTGACTTTCGAGCGCATGGTGCTGCCTCTGGACGCCGAATGAACCGCGCCAACCGCCTCGCGGTAAAGAGGCTGGCCGCGTAAAATAGACACAACACGATCCTGAAACACAAGGCAACGGCTCGATGCGGCGGGCAGCGCGAACACTGTTCTTCATGACCCTCAGTACGTTCATCATCCTGCTGGGCTGCGAGATGGCCGCCCGCATCACGCTGTGGCACAGCGACATCCGTCCGCCGAAGGACGAGTCGTTCGGGTTCGGGCGGGGCGGGTATGGCGATCTGCGGCCAAACATGAATCATGTCGAGGTGCTGTACCCACTGCGACCGTACCGGCTGCAAACCAACAGCGTCGGGCTGCGGAACACCGAGGAAGTGATCGATGGCGCGTACCGGGTGCTGGCGCTGGGCGATTCGTTCACCTACGGCTACTACGTCCACAACGAGGAAGCCTGGCCGGCGCGGTTGGAAGAGGCGCTCCGCCAGCAGATGAATGGCCCGGTTCAGGTGTTGAACGCGGGCGTGCCGGGCTACACGGTGGAAGATGAGCTGGGCTATCTGCGGGAGAAAGGGCTGGCACTCCAGCCTGATGTGGTGGTGCTGGGGGTCTACACCAACGACATCATGGACATGACCCCGCGTATCCGGCAATACTTCGCGCGGGCGGTGGTGCTGGAGCAGAGCGCCCCAGAAGCGCGACCGCTGACGCCGTTCCAGGTCTTCGTCCGGGAGAACGTGGCACTCTACAGCCTGCTGATCCAGGCGCGGGGAGCCTACAGCGACTACCAGATCGAGGCGGCCGTCAACCGGATCACCCCGACCATCGAAGGGCTGCGCGATCTATACCTCGACCTGACGTTCCTGAATCCAGAGGCCCATCCCGACGAGTGGGGCGGCTACGAGCGACTGCTGGGGGAGATGGCTGCGCTGCTGGGCGAGCGGGGCATTCCGCTGGTGGTGATGATGTTCCCTGATCTGGCGCAGTTCCCGCCGAACGGCCTGCCGGATGTTCCCCAGCAGCGGATCACACAGATGACGGCTGAACTGGGCACGCCCTTCATCGACCTGCTGCCAATCTACCGGGCGGCGGGGGATATTCAGAGCCTTTATCTGATGTACTACAGCGACAGCGCCCCGGTCGATCCGAACGCGCCGGACGCCGCGGTGATGATGTACACAGGCGACGGCCACCCCTCAGCGTATGGGCATCTGGTGGCCGCCCGCGCCCTGGCTGAGCGGCTGATCGCGCTGGGACTCATTCCCTAGCGGGGATGCTCGGTCTTGGTGCGATACATGGGTACGGCGAACTCGACGAAGCTGGCCCAGCCTTCGCCAGCCAGGAGCCTGCGCTGCTCGTCGTTGAGTTCGATGCGGACGGTACGCTCGCCGGTGTGGAGGTCGAGGGTGAGCAGGTCGCTGCCGTCCTCCTTGATTTCCTCGAAGCACTGGCGCTCATAGCCCATTGGGTTGGCGAGGAACTTCCCCAAGCAGCGTTCACAGATGGCAAGCTGGTGGTCACAGACGTTGCGGTTGATTTTCACGTACATGATTCACCTCCCTGCAAAGTGCCCTACCCTCAGCATAGGAGCAGTGAGTACGCAGGAACAGTGCCAAACGTCATGTTGTCATTTTAGTTATTAGTTGATAGTTTATAGTTGATAGAAAAATGCGGTGATAGATGAGAAATGTGATAAGAATGAGAATCGGTCGATTCTTGAGAATTGGCACAAATGGCGGCAATTGCAGCAGCGGCAATTGGCAATTTCGTGCCAGGTGGCTTACATGCAAGGCATGGATTGCCAGAAATGCTGCAAATACCGCAAATGCAAATCGCACGAAAAGTTGCACATGTTGAAAATGTTGCAGTTGCAACTGCGTGAAATTTGCAACAACGATGGAATGGGAAATTCGCGTGTTATAAGGTTGTGAAGGTGCGGCGGGGTCGTGGGGACGATGCATCGTGCCCCTACCATCCCCCGTATCACCACAATAGCATAAAATGGGATGGAAAGGGTGACATTTTGTCTACTCTTGCGGTATAAAATCGGGGAGAAGAAGAAAAGACGAATTAAACCGCCAAGACGCCAAGAGCGCCAAGATCATACGGAGAGTGTGGGGATATACAGAGCAAAAGGAAGACCGAGCAGAAATTGACAGGAAAAGCGCGAAATAGTACACTTGTTCTATTCCAGAAGGGTGCGGAAAGATGGTGGGATTGTTCGATCTGACGGGGAAAGTGGCAGTCGTTACCGGGGCGTCGCGGGGGATTGGGCAGGCTATCGCGGAGCGGTTGGCCGAAGCCGGGGCGAAGGTCGTCCTGAGCAGCCGCAAGCTGGAGGGCCTGGAAGCGGTGGCGGCGGGCATCCGCGCGAAGGGCGGCGAGGCGCTGTGCATCGCGGCGCACAACGGCGACAAAGCGGCGCTCCAGGCGTTGATCCAGGGGGCGGTGGATGCTTTCGGGCGGGTGGATGTGCTGGTGAACAACGCGGCGACCAATCCACACTTCGGGACGCTGCTGGACGCCGAAGACAGCCTGTGGCAGAAAACCATCGAAGTGAACGTGATGGGCAACGTCTGGCTGACGCAGGCGGTCGTGCCGCATATGCGGCGGCAGGGCGGCGGCAAGATCATCAACATCGCCTCGATCAACGGACTGCGGCCGGGGCGGATGCAGGGCATCTACAGCCTGACCAAAGCAGCGGTCATCAGCCTGACGCAAACGCTGGCGATGGAACTGGCCGCCGACCAGATTCAGGTCAACGCCATCGCGCCGGGTCTGGTCAAGACCAAATTCGCCCGCGTGATCTGGGAAGATGAGACACTCTCCAACGAGATCATCCAGCGGACGCCCGCTGGCCGGATCGGTGAGCCGGATGACATCGCCGGGCTGGCGGTGTATCTGGCATCGGCGGCGTCGAACTTTGCGACCGGTCAGGTGTTCGTGGTAGACGGCGGGGTGACGATCCCGACGATTTAAGGCAGGGGCATATGCGCTTCGTCTATTATTCGGAGAAGACGGTTTCGCAGTGTATGCTGGCGCTGAACGAGCGGCTGCATACCAAGAGCGGGCGGCTGGAAGGCTGGGTGGAGAAGAGCGGGCGCTTTTCGCTGGCGACGACCTCACCCGTGTTCAAGCGCTTCCCCCGCTCGACGCGGCTGAATGCGCGGGTCGAACGCGAGGACGGGCTGACGGTGATTCGCGGCTATGTGCCTGACGGGGCGGATCCGCGCAGTCGGGTCATCATCTATGCGGTGCTGGTGGTGATCGGGCTGGCGCTGATCGTCAGCGGGAATTTGCTGCCGGGGCTGATCGTGGCGCTGGTTCCGCTGCCGCTGAACATCCCGCTGGAAGGCGATTACATCAACAGCCAGAAGCTGAGCGATGAAGTGCAGCGGACGCTCAAGGCGAAAGCGACGCTCCCGGCGGCGCTGCGAAAAGAACGCGATACCCGCAAGGCGGCGAAGGAGTCAGCCGCCAAGCGATCCGGCAGCAAGGCGGATTTCCGCACGTACCGGTAATTCCACCACAGAGACACAGAGAACACAGAGGAATACAGAGAAGATCAGAGGTTGTGCTGGGCGCGGAGGCGCTGGAAGAGGGCGGCGCAGCCTTTGCTGATGAGGTCATAGGCGCGGTCGTACTGGCCGTCCCACCAGGGATCGGGCACATCCTCGCGGCTGACGAGGCCGGCCTGATGCGCGTCGGTGAGGAACAATGACCGGACAGCGCGGCTCTGGGGATGGGTGCGCTGAAGGGCACGCAGGTGGCCGTGATCCATGGCGAAGAGGTAGTCGGCATCGAAGTCGGCGGTGGCGATCTGGCGGGCGGGACGTTTGGGGTTGTGGGGGATGTTGTGCTTCCGCAGCACACCAGCCGTGCCGGTGTGCATGGTGTAGCCGACCTCTTCATCGCTCAGGCCGACGGAATCGATCTCGAAGTGGGATTCGAGGCCGGCCTGTTTGACGAGATGGGTGAAGATGGCTTCGGCCATTGGCGAGCGGCAGATATTGCCCGTGCAGACAAAAGTCACCTTGAGCATGGGTAGGGTTTTCCTCGACGGTTCTATTCCATCACTGAGCAGTCTGATAGCACAGGCCAACCACCGAGGGTGAACGATACCAGGTCTGGGCGAGATTGACGAGGGTCTGGAGGGTCTGGCGGACGGCCACGCCATCCCCTGCCCCGGCACGATCTACGGCGGCATCGACTTCTTCGGGGGCGGCCTTGATGAGGAGCGGCCAGAATTCTTCGCCGACGACGTAGGTGGCGGGCGCGCCGGGCTGGGCGGGATCGTAACGGTCATCGAGGCCGCGGATTTCGTCGGTGATCGAGGCGGGAATCCAATCGGGCATCCCGGCGAGAGGAAGCGAGTCGGCTCCCAGGCATTCACCGGGCGGCAAATCACGGGATAGAGCGAGCGCAGCCAGGGCGGTCAGGGTCAGGTCAAGGGATTGGCGGAAGTCGGCGACGATGAAGCGGTTATAGGCCGAGCGGAACAACCACTGGCGCTGAGCCGCGCCGGATTCGGCTTCGGGGTACATCTCGCTGAGGCAGTCGTCGTTGAAATCGCCGAGGGCCACGCGGGCAGGATCAAGGTGGAGGCGGGCGCTCTGACTCTGCCAGAGGGAGGAGTGTTTGAGGCGATAGAGGCGTGGGGCGAGATCGTCGTAGGTGAAACCGTAGAGGGCGGTGAAGCGCGACGGGCGCGGTTCCAGGCGGGTGAAGGCGGTGACAATCGGGCGGCGGCTCCAGACTTCCTGAAGCTGGAGCAGATCGACGACATCAAGGCAGAAGCGCATGGATCACTCTTCGAGCTTGATGGGACGGTCGATCCTGACGTGGGGTTCGCCGAGGTCGGCCAGGGCGGTGAAGGTGTATTCGCGCACGTCGTTGACTTCCTCGATCATGAGCAGTTCGACGAGCGGACGGATGGCGCGGCGATCCTGGCTCCAGCCGAGGGCGCGGGCGGAATACTGGCGGACGTAACTGTCCGGGTCGGCGAGGGCCTGGATGAGTCCTTCGATGGCAGACTCATCGACGACCCAGCAGAGAGCGCGGGCGGAATAGCGGCGGACGTAGGTGTTGGTATCCTGAAGGGCGACGAGAAGCGGCTGGACAGCATCCTTGCCGCCGACCCAACCCAGGGCGGTGGCGGCGTGAATGCGGACATCGCTGTCTTCGTCCATGAGAAGCGCGATCAAGGGGTCAATGGCATCCTCGCCGTACTGGATCAGTTCCATGACGACGCCCTTACGAACGGCAGGGTCGGTGTCGATGAGCTGATCCTGGAGTTTGCGGAACTCGGCGCTGTTGCGGGAGCGGACGGGAGCCACGCCGTTGAGTCCCTGGCTTTGATTCTGAATGAGGATGGCGCGGTTGAGGTAATGGCGGGCGTTCTTATAACCGGGGTCAATCGCCAGGATACGCTGAAGATCGTTGATGACCTGGACGAGGTTGGGTTCGTCGTTGATCATCTCGCGCATACAGCGGAAGTAGAGCCGTTCCATCTCGGCGATCTGCGAGGGTGGACTGGGCGTGGCGCGGGAAAGACGGAACCAGCCGAAGATGCGATCCAGCAGGATGATGACCAGGATCGCCGCCAGGATGATCTGAGAAACGGTGGCGGCGGGATGAGCGGGTTGAATGATGGTCAGGGCGCTGGCTGCGCCCAGAGCGAGGAGCAGTAACCAGTTCAGGAGTCGGCGCATGCTGGCGTCTCGTCACTTTCGGGTAGAACTACCGGGCGGCTAGGTGGTCGGCGGGTCATCCTCAGCAGCGGGCGCGGCCTCGCCTTCGACGACGCTGGGCGCGGCTTCGACCGCATCATTCTTCTCCTCGGACACGGCGGCGGGCACATCGATGCGGGCTTCGTCCACCGAGGGGGTTTCTTCACCAGAAGCGGACTCGCGGTCGATCATGGTGATCTTGCCATCGATGAAGGCGCCTTCTTCGGTGGTCAAGGCGGCGGCGCGAATATCACCCCAGACGCGGCCGGTGCGAAGAATCTGAACTTTCTTGCCGGTGACATTGCCGCGCACCGCGCCGGCTATCGAGATGTTGCGGGCGTTGACATCGGCTTTGATCTTGGCGGTTTCACCGATGAGGACATTGCCGTTGATCTCCAACGAGCCGGTGAAGGTTCCATCCAGGCGGACATTGGCGCTGCTCTTGAGGACGCCTTCCAGGACGCTGCTGCTGCCCAGTACGGTCTCGAAGCCGACGGGAGCCGAGGGCAGCGCGGGTCGGAGCGGCGGCTGCGGGTCCAATGCAGGCGGCGGGGGCGGTTCGATCTGACGACGATTCCCGAAAAAGGACATACGGGTATTCTCCACAATCCCATCCAGTGGCCTGTATCCACTATACAGCGAGTCAGAGGCAAACTCAATCGGTGTTGGTCATTCAGTTGGGACAGATGCTTGGTTCTGGATGGATTACCTCAAGGGTCGTATCATGTAAAAGAGTATTACGCTATATCGAGAAACAGCGTATCGGCGGCTTAGTGAGCGTGTTGATTCGCTGTAGAACTCCGATGGGCAAGAGTCGGGCAGTCGTCTGGCTCCGACCCCCACCGTCTGTGATACCGTAGGAACGGCCTCATTTTCTGTATATCGAACCCACGGGTTCAGAATGTCACTCGCATCATGAGATGGAACTTGTTTGCGTCCCGTCCGCTCAGCCAACAAGACCAGAATTACCGCCATCTGGTCACGGATATCGCCTGGTTTGGGCTGGCTTTCCCAGCGGTGAACCGCTTCCTGCAAATCTACGCGATTCACCTGGGGGCGGAGGCGAGCCAGTTGAACTGGATGGCTTCGCTGGCGGCGGTGGCGCTATTGGCGGGGTCATCGCTGGCGGTGCGCTGGCTGGGGATGTGGGACAACTCGATGAAGGCGACGCTTCTGCCGGGCTTTGGCTACCGGCTGTCGTTCTTCCTGCCGGCGCTGACGCCGTTCTTCCCGGAGAATCTGCAACTGTTATGGCTGATCCTGGCGGTGATCGTCCCGGCTGTGCCGCAGGGCATCGCTTCGGTGACGTTCCTGGTGATGTTCCGGGAGGCGGTGCATGAGGAGCAGGTTCCGAGGCTGCTGAGCCGCCGGATGCTGGCCCTCAACATCACGCTGGGGATCAGCGGGCTGGCGATGGGTTACTGGTTGGATCGGGCGACGTTCCCGCTGAATTACCAACTGATGTTCGTGCTGGCATTCGTCTTCGTGATGATGAGCCAGTGGAAGGTGAGCCGGGTGCGGGTTCCCAAGACGGAACGGCGGCCTAAAGGCGCGGAACGGCCCAGCGTGAATCCGTGGCGTTCGGCCAGCTTCCAGGTGATCGTGGCGATCATCGCGCTGACGCACATCACCTTCACCTCGGTGCAGGCGATGGTCCCGCTGCGGATGATGAACGAACTGCGGGCGACGGAAAGCTTCATGGGGTTGTTCACGGTGGCGGAACTGGCTTCGGCAGCGCTCATCACGCTGTTCACCGGGCGGGTGGTCGAGCGCATCGGCAGCCGTTCGATGATCGCGGTGGCAATGCTCGGTTCGGGACTGTCGATCTTTCTGATCGCGGTGGCCCAGACGCTGCCGATCACGCTGGTGGGCGCGGCCATTGGCGGGGCGTCCTGGACGTGCGTCGGGATCGGGCTATTCTCCTACTTCAGCGAAGCGACGCCGATGGAACACCGAGGGCCGTTCACGATGGCCTACAACCAGGCGATCTTCATCGCCATGTTCATCGGGCCGCTGGTCGGGCAGGTACTCACCTCACACAGCAAGTCGCTGGTGATGGTGCTGGTCGTCGGGGCGGCGCTGCGGGTGGGCGCGGGACTGCTGGCGTACACGCATCCGCGAGCGTGGTTTGGGCGGATGCGGCACGCGCTCCAGACGCGATAAGCGTCGATATACCAATACAATTCCACCACAGAGACACAGAGAACACCGAGAAATTCGGCGCGTGTGAGGGATCAGACACACAGCAAGACGCCTGAGCAATCAGGCGTTTTGCATGGGAACGGTCGGCACGGGGGTCACGGTGGGCGGGGGCGTGGCGACCAGCGGCGTGGGATTGGGCGCGGAGGTCGAAGGAATGGTCGGCTCAAGCCGAGGCGTGCGCGTGATGGTGGGGGTGCGGGTGGGCGTGAGAGTCCGCGTCAAGGTGGGGGTGCGGGTGGGTGTCACGGTTGGATTGACGGCCGCGATGACGCTCTCGTGCATGTAGGCGAGTTCCAGGCGGCGCGTCTGCGGGCGCGAGTCGATGACGTACCATTCACTGCCGGGAGCCGCGCGTCCCAGCACACAAACCGGGTCATTCTCGAAGTAAGCGGTGATGACCGCGCCGTTCTCGCTGGGCGATTCGCGCACGCGGGCGTTGGCGACGATGACCACAAACTGTTGGCACTCCGGGATGGGGGTGGCGGTGGCGCGAATGGGGACGGGATCGGTAGGCGGGACGAACTGGGCGGTGGCGGTCGCCCCGATTTCGGCCTGCTGCGTGGCTTCGACCACGCCGCGTCCACCCGTCCGTAAGAAGTTCTGAACGCCCAACCAGACGTAGTAGACGCCAAAAATGACGGCTACCCCTGCCAGAAAGACGATCCAGGCGGGCGGCCCTCCCCGACCGCGCTGTGGAACCGGACGCCGACCAAGCGACATAGACTCTGCTTCACCACCGAACGAGGCCAGCCTCGTCCAATCCAAACCATCGTTATGTAATGGAGCAACCCGACACAGTGCGCCTGAACGATTCATCCTCACCCCCCGACCCCCTCTCCATTGCATCCCCTAACGGGGAGGCTTCGCACTGGAGAGGGGGAGTCGAAAGCAGTGAGACAGGAGTGAGGACAGTCAGGTTCGACCTAATCAGTTTCTCCACGCGATGCGTGACACACACCTGGCAGGTCAATGTTCATCCTGCCGGAGATGGTTGTACCAGCGCCGCCCCAGGCTGCCAAGCGCCACGGTTGAATCGGCGGGGAAACGTCAGGTTGGCCGCGGCTCATCCGCCGATCAGACGGTCGATCTGTTCCAGAAGGTCTACGGCGTTAAAGGGCTTGGTGACAAGGCCGTCAGCGCCGACCTGCTGGCTGTATCCGAGGGCCTGCTCGTCTTCGAGAGCGGTGACCAGCAGCACCGGGATGTGGGCGGTACGGGGTTGGGATTTGATCTGCACGCAGGCGTCGTAGCCGTTCATCATCGGCATCCGCACGTCCATCAGGATCAGATCAGGCTGATGCTCCTCGGCCAGTTGAACGGCCCTCGTGCCGCTGTTGGCGGTCATGACCTGATAGCCGACGTTTTCGAGATGCGCCTGAAGCACATCACGGCTCATATAATCATCATCGACGATCAGAATCATCACACTCATAGGGCTGCCTCGAAGCATTGGGGCCGATGCACAGATTGAATTCTAATGAAAGTGTGGCGCTGTGCCAACCGACAGTTCTTCAATCTGGGCAGCTATGTCCGCGCGGAAGGGATCGCTGCTAGAATAACAGCGGAGCGAACGAAGGGAAGGACACATGCGCGGGGTTATCTGGCTGCTGGCAGTGTGGAGCATGGTGATGGCTCCCGCGGCGCTGCGGGCACAAGCTGCCGAAACGGTGGTCGTGTTCGCAGCAGCGTCGCTGACGGATGCGTTCGAGGAGATCGGAACCGCGTTCGAGGCCGATCATGCCGATGTACGGGTGGTGTTCAGCTTCGCGGGGTCGAGTACACTGGCGACGCAGCTCGTCGAAGGCGCGCCGAGCGATGTGTTCGCCAGCGCCAACTTCAAGCAGATGCAGGTGGTGATCGATGCCGGGCGGATGGCCGAGCCGGTGGTCATCTTCGCGCGGAACCGGCTGGTGGTGATTGTGCCTGCCGAAAATCCCGGACGGATCGAGACGCTGGACGATCTGGCGCGGCCGGGGCTGCGGCTGGTGTTGGCAGCGGAAGGCGTCCCGGTGCGGGATTACACTGAGGCAATGCTCGACCAGATGGCGGCGACGGACGAGTACGGCCCAGCTTACCGGACGGCGGTGCTGGTGAATGTGGTCTCGGAAGAGGACAATGTGCGGCAGGTGGCGGCCAAGGTGGCACTGGGCGAAGCCGACGCCGGGATCGTCTATCTTTCGGATATGACGCCGAACCTGAGCGATCAGGTGATGAGCATTGCTGTGCCGGACGAGTTCAACACTGTTGCGGCCTATCCGATTGGCGTCATCACGGACAGCGCGGCTCCCAGACTGGCGCAGGCATTCGTCGATTTCGTGCTGTCAGATGAGGGACAGGCGATCCTGGGGCGGTGGAACTTCCTGGGCAAGTGCCCGGATGCAAACCGCGCGGAGGCGACGCCCGAAGCGACGACCAGCCCGGAAGCGACCGACCGGGCCGGATGCCCGTAAACACACGGCGGATGAAGCAGGTTTGATGCAGACATCGCAGCATGACGAACGACCCCGGCCCTGGTCGCGGCTGATTCAGGCGGCCTGGATGATTCCCGGCGGGGTAATGGCAGTCATCCTGATCCTGCCTATCGCCGCGCTGGTGATCCGGGCGGTGCAGGCGCGAGCCTGGGAGCAGGCTCCCGACGCTGGGATCGTCGAGGCGATGGTACTGAGCTTCGGGACAACGGCGATCAGCGCGGGGCTGACGTTCATGCTGGGTACACCGCTGGCGTATGGGCTGGCGCGACAGCGGATGCCGTTCAAACAGGTGATCGGCGTACTGGTGGAACTGCCGCTGGTGCTGCCGCCGGCTGTGGCGGGGCTGGCGCTGCTGGTGACCTTCGGACGGCGGGGGCTGCTGGGGCCAACGCTGGAAACGGCGGGGATCGCGCTGCCATTCACGACGGCGGCGGTCATCGTGGCGCAGGTGTTTGTCGCGGCGCCGCTGTACATCCGGGCGGCGCAGGTTGGCTTCCAGGGCATCGATCCCGAAATCGAGGACGCGGCGCGGGTGGATGGAGCCAGCGCGTTCAAGCTGTTCTGGCGGGTGGCGCTGCCGCTGGCGGGACGCGCGATTGGCGCGGGGCTGGCGCTGAGTTGGGCGCGGGCGCTGGGTGAATTCGGGGCGACGATTCTGTTCGCGGGGAGCCTCCAGGGGCGGACGCAGACCATGCCGCTGCTGGTTTACAACGTGTTCGAGCGCGATATCAATGCGGCCATCTGGACGGGTCTGCTGCTGGTGGGGCTGGCGCTGGCGGCGCTGCTGGTTTCCCGGAAGCTGGCCGGGGAACGCGGCGCGTAATGTTTATGTCCGTGAAAGGTCGGGCGGGTAGATAATGAAACTGGCAATAATCGCTCAGTTCATCGACTCCACGAGGCGTACATGCGCGTTCAAGCGACGCGGCGGGGCTACTCGGTCACGCTGTTCCTCATTCTGCTGATCTGTTACGGCTACTTCCTGCCCAAGTGGGCGGATTGGGGCGCGAATTCGCGCGCCAATCTGGTCTACGCCGTGGGCGACCTGGGCGTGCTGAACATCGACGCCTACCACGAAAACACGGGCGATAAAGCCTGCTTCCCCGGCCCGTTCGTGCCTGATCCGAACGATGTCCTGAAGGGCGACTGCACCGGGCATTATTACACCGACAAGTCGCTGGGGCCATCGCTGCTGGCGCTGCCGTTCTATGTGGTGTTCAAAGGGATCGCGGCGCTGCCGCCCATCCAGAACTTCATCCAGAGCGGGCGCGGCATCGGGGCGGTGGGCGATACGCTCAACCCAGAGGGTGAGGGCATCCGTCCAGAGGCGGTGTACCAGTACATGGCGCTGACGTTCATCACGTTCTTCGCATCGGCGATACCGTCGGCGTTCCTGGGCGTGGTGGTGTTCTGGATGGCGGCGCGGTTCGCCAAGCGAGACAGCATGGCGTTCATCCTGGCGCTGGCGTATGGGCTGGGCACGATGGCCTTCCCGTACAGCAACGCGCTCTACCAGCACCAACTGGCGGCCTTCGGCGCGTTCGTCGGGTTCTATCTGCTGTGGCGCACGATCTACGAAGACGCAGACCGGCGCTGGTTGTGGGTCGTGGGCGGGTTATTCAGCTTCGCGGCGATCACCGAGTATCCGGTCGTGCCGATGCTGGGCATCCTGTTCCTGTGGGCAGCCTACGCGATGCACGACCGGGTGGCGCTCTACCGGGTGGTGCTGGCGGGCATTCCGCTGGTGGTGGTCTTATTGGCCTTCAACTACCTGACGTTCGGCTCGGTGATGCCGGTCGGCTACCAGTATTCGACCAACTGGCAGGGCGAACATCAGACCGGGTTCCTGAGCCTGCAACTGCCCAACGCCGACAGTCTGGTGCGGCTGTACGGGCTGACATTCAGCCCGGTGCGCGGAATCTTCGTGATGTCGCCGTTCCTGCTGCTGGCGCTGCCCGGCTTCGTGATGATGTGGCGGGCGCTGCCGCAACGCCGCGGCGCGGTCATCGCCATGCTGCTGGCAATCGGCTTCTTCTTCCTGTACAACGCTTCCAGCGTGATGTGGTGGGGCGGCTTCACAGTGGGGCCGCGCTATCTGCTTCCGATGCTGCCGTTCCTGGCGCTGCCGGCCATCTTCGCGCTGAACTGGCTGATGGAGCCGCTGTGGGGCCGGCTGCTCACGGCCGCGCTGATCGGCGTCTCGGTGTTCAGCGTAGGGGCGATGACAATTGGCGGGCAGTTGTGGCCGTCGGTCGAGGTCTGGCCGACCACCTTCGCGCTGATGAACTCGTATAGCACCCTGTTCGATCACTCACTGCCGCTGCTGGCGCAGGGGAATGTGGCGCGGAACCTGGGCATCCTGATCGGGCTGCCGGGGCTGACCAGCCTGATCCCCCTGTTCATCGCCGTCATCGCCGTGGGGCTGGCCCGCCCCCCCCGGATCGGACGCGGCAGCGCGGCCAGTCCCACCGAAGCGCCCACGCTCAAACAAGCCACTGGAGGCTCACGTTGATCGGTTCACTGAATCTCGCGGACTCACGCACTGCCCGCTGGGTGGCGCTGGGTCTGTTCGTCCTGACCATCCTGCTGCGGCTGCCGTTCCAGAGCCAGTATCTCTATCACTGGGACTCGGTCAACATGGCCTTCGGGATGCTGGATTACGATGTGCCCGCGGGCGCGCCACATTATCCCGGCTACATCGTGTACATCGCGCTGGCAAACGTGGTAGACCTACTGTTCCGTGATCCTCAGCGGACGCTGGTGTTCATCAGTCTGGTGAGCA
>JAEUQZ010000280.1 GCA_016788965.1 Anaerolineae bacterium
GTCGTCAGTGCCGCCGATGACAGTTGTGTCAGTGAGAGAAGAAAAGCTTGTAGTCCATAGTTTATAGTTCATAGTTGATAGAGAAATGCAGGTCGATGAGAGAAATGATAAGAAAAGTAAGAATGAGAATCTTGAGAATCGTCCGAAATGTCGTCCAAGTCGTCCACGCCGGACGGACAGATTGGCATAAATGGCACAAATGGCAGCAACGGCAAAATGGCAATTTCGTGCCAAACGCCTTACATGCAAGGCGGTGATGGCTCCGAAATGCTGCAAATGCTGCAAATCGCGCGACATGCTGCAAATGCAAATCGCGCGAAATGTTGCAAAAGTTGCAAAAGTTGAAAATGTTGCAGTTGCAACTCGGTGATTCTTGCAACAACGACGGACTGCGAAATTCGCGTTTCATAGGTTGTGAAGGTGCGGCGGGGGTCTACAAATCCCCCATGTGTTTCCACTATAGCACGAAATGGGATGGTTAGGGTGACATTTTGGTAACTCTTTTCGAGGTGTCTGGGAGTGCGGGTGGAGTGGCTCCGAATCGAGCGAAAGACGAGGCGGGGACGGCTGCGGGAGGATGTTGGAAACGCGGTTTAATGTGGGAAAAACGTTATATGGGATAAACGATTTTCTAACCAAATCATGCCTGAGTTTTAGTAGACAAAGCGCCGCCGCGCATGATACAGTAGAGAACAAATGTCGCAGTAGCGATAGGCAATTGAAGGTGGTTTTTCTCAACCCCCATTAACTCAAGATGGGGGTTCTGTGTCTCACTTTTTTGTCGTTAGTCAGCAGAACATTTGTTTCTCGGAAAGGTCATCATAGGATGGTGCAGAGCCGATCCGCTTCAAAGAACGCCCTCCATGAACTGGGGTACAAAATCTTCCTCGACCGCTATGCCCAAAAGGATATGACGCGCAAGACCCTGAAGGTCGGCGACACCGTGATCGTGGTGGTCGATTCCAAGACCGGGCAGCGCGAAATTGGCACGGTGCAGTCGATCCAACTGCCGAAAGTGAACATCCAACTGCTGGATGGCGAGACGGTTGAACGGGACATCGAGCATGTCGATAAGCCGATTGAGACCGATCCGGGGCAGATGATGGATCGGGTGGCGGCGGGGATCGCCAAAGCGGAGAAGAGTCCCAAGCTGCGGAAGCAGTGGACGGAACGATTCCGCTGGCTGCTGGATGACTGGAAGTTCGTGCCGGCGGGTCGAATCCTGACGGCGGCAGGAACAGATCAGATGTTAACATTTTATAATTGTTATGTAATACCAGCTCCTAATGACTCACGCGGGGGGATCATCGAGACGCTGCGGCAGATGACCGAGATCATGTCACGCGGGGGCGGGGTGGGGATCAACATCTCGTCACTGCGGCCGCGCCATGCTTACGTGAAGGGCGTCAACGGACGGTCGAGCGGGGCGGTCTCGTGGGGGGCGCTGTACAGCTTCGTGACGGGGCTGATCGAGCAGGGGGGCTGCTTTGGGCCGGATGAGCGCATCCTGACGGATCGCGGGTTGATTCCGGCGGCAGAACTGGCCGAACGGTTCGAGGCCGGGGAAGCGATTCACGCGCAGACTCATCAAGGGCTGCGGCGGATCACGGCGCGGTTCCGCAACGGGACGAAGCCGCTGTATGAAGTGACGACCGCGCGGGGCTACCGCGTCCAGATCACCGAGGACCACAAAGTGGCGGTGCTGATGGACGGCAAGATCACAACGATGGCGTTGAAGTATCTTCAGCCGGGGGATGAAATCCTGTTGCTGCTGGGCAATGGCGTCCAGGCGGCTTATCCGGCGCTCAAGCCGGTCGAGTATGAGCGTTCGGTGATGAGTACGACGCTAAATGAGGCGATCCGGCTGCCGGAGGTGCTGGATGAGGAACTGGCCTACCTCGTCGGCTATATGCACGGCGACGGGTATGTCCAGATCGGCAAGAAAGTCACCTGGGAAGCGCCGAAAGCGGTCAAGATGGCGACGGCTGATGCTTACCCGGACATCCGTGAGCGGCTGGTACGGAGCATCGAGCGGCTGTTCGGCTACGAGGCGCTCATCACAGCGGGAAGGGGAGCCGTCCACAGCGTCGAGGTTTACTCGCGCTTGGTGGTGGAATGGCTGGCGCAGAACGGTTTGCTGAAGGCGAAGGCCGAGGCTATCCGCGTGCCGGAAATCCTGTTCCGCGCACCGTCGTCGGTGGTTGGGGCGTTCATCGCCGGGTACTTCGACGCGGACGGCTGCGACCGAGGACGCAAGGGCGGCTTCGGCTTCGACAGCATCAGCCGGGAGATGCTGGGCGATATCCAGCAACTCCTGATCGCCAACGGGATTGTGTCGAGCATCAGCGCGACGGATCGCAGCGCCCAGGGCTGGCAGACCCTCTACCGCCTGAGCGTGACGGGCGGGGTCTTCAAGCAGCGGTTCGCGGCGTTCGTGCCTGCCGAGAAGGTCAACGGCAGCAGCGGCACGCGCGAGATGTACCACACCTATCCGGTGGAAGCGTTCCATGAGGTGGGGGTGCGGTCGAAGTACCGCCAGCGGATTTATGATGGCGTCTCACCGCGGATTTCCTACGGGCAGATCACCAAGATTCAGTCGCGGCTGGAGGCGGATGGTCAGCACGAAACGGCGGCGCGGCTGGACGATCTGCTGCGGACGCTGCCGGATACGATTGCCTCGATCCAACCCGTGGGCGACAGCGCGGTTTTCGACTTCGAGGTGGACGATGTGCATCTGCTGAGCGGCGCGGGGGTGTATACCTCCAATTCGCGGCGCGGGGCATTGATGCTCATTCTGGATGATTGGCATCCCGATGTGTTCGACTTCATCAACAGCAAACGGAAGGCCGGGCAGATCACCAACGCGAACATCAGCGTAGGGGTGAGCGACCGGTTGATGGAGCTGGTCAAGACGGATGGCGATTGGGAGCTGATGTTCCCGGACACCAGCGATCCGGCCTACGAAAATGGCTGGGATGGGGACATCGACCGCTGGATGGCCGAGGGGCACAAGGTCATCGTCTATCGGACGGTGAAGGCGCGGCAGGTCTGGGACGCGATCATTGAGAGCGCCTGGGCGAGCGCCGAGCCGGGGGTGTTCTTCCGGGAACGCTACAACAAGATGTCGAACAGTTGGTATTATGCCAGTATTGTCAGCACTAATCCATGTGGAGAACAGGGTCTGCCGGGTTGGGGCGTATGCAACCTGGGGGCGATCAATCTGGCGCGGTTCTATGACGAGGACGCGCATGACGTGAAGTGGGACGACCTGGATCAGGCGGCGCGGTATGCGACGCGGTTCCTGGACAACGTGATCGACTCGACGCTGTACTTCTTCGATGAGAACCGCCGCCAGCAGTTGGGCGAACGGCGGGTGGGCCTCAACAACATGGGGCTGGCGGAGCTGATGATCAAGCTGGGGATTCGCTACGGCAGCGATGAGTCGGTGGCGTTCATCGACAAGCTGTACGGGTTCCTGGCGCGGGCGATCTACGAGACTTCGGTGGAACTGGCGCGGGAGAAGGGGGCTTTCCCCAAGTTCGAGGCGGAGAAGTTCCTGCAAAGCGGCTACATGGAGTCGATGCCGGAGGACATCCGCGAGACGGTGCGGAAGTATGGCATCCGCAACGTGACGCTGACGACACAGGCCCCGACGGGGTGCGTCGCGCCAGACACGCTGGTGAGCATGGCGACGGGACTGCGCCCGATTGTCGAACTGGGCGATCCGAACGGGATGCAGTGGCAGGTGATGTCGCAGGCGGTGCATACCGATGAAGGGCTGCGGCAGACCTCGCACTTCTATATCAATGGGCGGGCGGCGGTCAAGCGGATGAAGACGCGGCGCGGCTTCAGCCTGATGGCGACGCCGAATCACCGCATCCGCATCATCGACGCCGGCGGGGATTACGTGTGGCGGCGGATGGATGAACTCCAGGCGGGCGACCAGGTCGTGCTGAAGAAGGACACGCTGGGCGAAGGCGAACGGGTGCGGCTGACTCCGGTGGAGCAGGGCAACCGCGCGTTGAGCGCCCTGCCGGAAGCCATGACGCCTGAACTGGCCGAACTGCTGGGTCTGTACATGGGCGACGGGTACACCAAAGCGCGGGGCGGGCTGCACATCGTGATCGCCAAGCGCGATCCTGATCTGCGGGAGCATGTGGCTGATCTGCTGCGGCGCGTCTGGGGCGAACACCGCGAGGTGTCGATGGAAGACCGGGAAGGGTGCTGGGTCGCCAATCTGACGGGGTACTATATCCCGCGCTTCTTCACGGCCAACGGGTTCGCCAAGCCGAGCGGCAATCACGGCGAGGGCGCGGAAGGCGCGTTCATCCCGTCGAAGGTGTTGCAAGCGGGACGGCAGCATGTGGCGGCGTTCCTGCGCGGATTGTTCGAGGCCGACGGCAGTGTGCATCGCGGGACGATCACGCTGGTTTCGACCTCGCGGACGCTGATCCAGCAGACGCAGGTGGCGCTGCTGGGGTTGGGCATCGTGGCGACGGTGCGGGAGATGCCGGAGTCGGGAGACCGCTTCGGGGAGCGTCCGCGCTTTGAACTGCGTATCCTGAACCGCCGGGAAGCGGAACGGTTCGTCCAGGTGGTTGGTTTCATCAGCGAGCGTAAACGGGCGGCCGCAGCCGATCTGGGCGCGATGGCCGACCGGGGCGACTCGGTGGCGGTTCCGGCGCTGTGCGAGGAATTCTACACCCAGTCAAAGGGGCTGAAGAATGAAGTTCGGCAGCAGATCGTCGGGCTGGTGAGCAACGGGGCGTTGACTCAGCAGTTCGTCAAGCAGACGGTGACCACCTATCCCATCCTGGCCGAAACCCGGCTGGCGCAATTGGTGGCGAAGGATGTCTACCTGGATGTGGTCGAGTCCATCGAAGACGATGTGTGCCTGACCTATGACCTGTCGGTTCCCGACAACAAGACCTATATCGCCAACGGGTTTGTCTCGCACAACACGACCGGAACGATGGTGAATACGTCCACGGGGATCGAGCCGTTCTTCTCGTGGGTGTACTACCGCAAGAGCCGCCTAGGGCTGCACGAAGAGCAGGTTCCGCTGGTCAAGGAGTGGCACGAGCAGCATCCGGGCGAGACCAAGCTGCCGGATTACTTCATCACGGCGATGGACCTCAGCCCGGAGGATCATATCAAGGTGCAGGCGGCCATCCAACGCTGGGTGGACAGCAGCATCTCGAAGACCTGCAACGTACCCAACCAGTACACGGTGGAACAGGTCAGCGACCTGTACAAATACATGTACGAGTTGGGCTGCAAGGGCGGGACGATCTACCGGGATGGCAGCCGCGACGAGCAGGTGTTGATGCTGAAGGGCGACGAACGTGCCGAGAAGGAAATGGCGGATCGCAAGAAGGACGAGAAAGCGGCTGCGCCGGCTGCGGTGACGGTCGAGCAGGTGGCGACGCCGCACCGGGTGTATCCGCGTCCGAAGCGGCTCGCCGGGGTGACGGTCAGCCGCAAGACGCCGTTCGGCACCGCCTACATCACCATGAACAGCGACGAACTGGGCAACCCGTTCGAGGTGTTTATCACGGTGGGCAAGGCGGGCAGCGATCTCCAGGCGGACGCCGAAGGGCTGGGCCGGATGGTGTCGCTGCAACTGCGAACCACCGCGCCGCAGAACCGGATGGAGATGGTCAAGCTGATCGTGGATCAGCTTCAGGGCATCGGCGGATCGCGGTCGGTGGGGCTGGGGCCGCAGCGGGTGATCTCGCTGCCGGACGCCGTGGCCGGGGCGCTGGTGGAGCATTATCTGGCCGGAGAACCGGCGCGGCAGTTGAATCTGCCGATGGGGAATGGCAACGGCAATGGACATCACCCGGAAAGCGAGCCGGTGCAGGCGGCGCTGCCCAGCGAGGAGGTGGCGCGCAGCAACGGTGAGGTGAAGGGCTATCTCTCCGGGGCGGATTTGTGCCCGAACTGCGGGACGGTCAGCCTGGTGCGGATCGAAGGCTGCGAGAAGTGCCTGACGTGTGATTACAGCCGGTGCTGATCGTGGCCGGATGTCCGTTTGCGCCGCCAGACACTAAAGTGATCTGGCTGCCGAAAAGCCATGTCCACTGAAGGGACAGAAGGCAGCCGAAATCCGAGTTGAGTTACGAAAGACCGAATTGGCGTCCGAGAGGAACTCCCCCGAAATCCAAATGCACTCTGTGATGGGAGGCGGTCGAAAGGCCGCCTCTTTTCGTATGTGGGTGCGGATTGTATACTTGAGGTGCTGCCTATTCTATGCATCACCTACAGGGATTTGCTGAACATGTTCGACGAGTATTCGTTGGGAGACCCGGAATTCTGGCACGAGCCGGATGTCCTCCTGGCCGATCTGGTGTCCGGTTTCGTCAACAAGGGCGGGATGGAACTGGGGATAACCCTGTTCGTCAAAGGGCTGGTCATCACCGGAATCCTGGTCGCCGAGCAGGAATACCTGAAGAGCATCAGCAGCATGTTCGCGACCCAGGCGAAGCGCACCCTGGTCAACCCCACTAAGCAGGAGATCGAGACGACCGAGGAAGTCTTCGATTTCACCGGATTGGCGGAAGATGTCGATCTGGCGGAACTGTACGGCGAGCGCGATGAAGAAGCCGACGAAGACGAAACCGAAACCGAGGAAGAGGTAGACGAGGTGGAGGAGTTAGGTCTGAGCGAGCAGATTCCGCCCGCGATCCGGCATCTGCACCTGAAGGAGCCGGTCATCATTCAGCCCGCGCCGCCGGTGAGTTTCACGCACAGCCAGCTCCCAATCCTGCGGATCAAGCTGACGGCCATCGATGGCTGGATGGTGGGTAAGGTCAATCTGGAAGACAGCCCGCCGCCAGACTTCCCACCGATTTCACCGATGGACATCCGGCATTAAGCTGCATACCTCCGCGTGAAGCGACTCTGGAAATTCCTGAAAACGATATT
>JAEUQZ010000281.1 GCA_016788965.1 Anaerolineae bacterium
ATAGAGGATGCGGCCCGTATTGCCGTCGTGATCCATGATGGCGATGGCCGAACTGCCCTCGGCGGCTTCGCTGCCATTCCCACCCGTCAGGTACAAAATAGTGCTGCCATCCGGGCTGTACGACGGCGACCAATCCTTGAACGTATTGTTGGTCAGCCGGGTGAAGCTCTCCGTGGCGACGTTCAGCCGCCCGATTTCCCAGGTGCTGCCGTCCAGCGCCCCGCCCGTGGTAAAGATCAGATAGCGCCCATCCGGGCTGTAGCGCGGCTGGCTGCTGCGCTCGTCGTCCTCGAACACGCGCCGCAGATCGGCCCCATCCGGTCGGATCGCGTACAGGTCGTAAGTGCCATCCCCCCGCACATCCGACGAGAATACGATCCACGCGCCGTCGGGACTCCAATCCGGCAGGCGATCCTCCACGCCGTTCTCCGTCAGGCGGCGCTGATTCCGCCCTTCAGTGTCCATCACGTAAATATCCGAATCGCCATCCCGGTTGGACTGAAATGCGATCCAACGCCCATCCGGCGAGACGCTCGGATACGAGTCATCGCCGGGGTCGAAGCTCAACTGCGTTTCGATCCCGCTCGTGAGGTCAAGGCTGTACAGATCGCTGTTGCCTTCCCGCTCGGCGAAGAAGACCAGCTTGCCGCTCAGCCCGGAGCGGATCACATTCGGCGTCGCGCTGGGGCGGATGCCCACGGGCAGGAAGGTGGCCGTTGCCGCCAGTTCAGCCGATTCCGAACGCGGAACCAATGTCGCCCGTGCGGCTTCGCTGGTCGGATCGAGCGTCGCGTTGGCTGCGGGAGCGGTCTGCGCCGAACGCGCCGGATCGGTCACGCGCGAAGGCGTCCGGGTTGGGGCAGCCGGAGTGCCAGACGCCATATTGCTGACGATGATGAGCGCGATCAAAGCCACCACCGCCAGCACCCCGCAGCCCAGCAGCGCCCCCACTGCCGCGCTCACCCATAGGCTGGAAGGCCGCGCCGGCCGTCGGCGGGGAACAGGCTGTGAATAGCCGCTGGAAACCTGAGCCGGATTCGCCGCCGGGTTCGATGGCAGCGCATACACCGTCTGCGCGGGCGGTGGCTGCATCATCTGCGGCTGAGGCTGTGGCATTTGCGGGCGTTGAAAACCCGGCTGGGTATCGTGGACGGTCATCACGGGCTTGTTCAGCGCCCGCTTGAGCGCATCCACCACCGCCACGGAATTCGGGTAGCGGTCTTCGCGCTTCTTCCGCAGCGCCATGTAGATGACCTGCTCGAAGGCGAAGGAAAGCTGCGGGTTGTAGGTGCGCGGCGAAGGCGGCGGAGCCGTCACCTGAAGCACCGCCACCCCATACGGCGTATCGCTCTCGAATGGCCGCCGTCCGGTCGCCAGCTCAAACAGCATAATGCCCAGCGCGTAGACATCGCTCCGGCCATCCAGCGCCAACCCCTGCGCCTGCTCTGGACTCATGTAGCTCGGCGTGCCCACCACGCCCTGCGTGGTAATGCCGGAAGCCTGCTGTTCGCCTAGCACGCGGGCAATGCCGAAATCGGTCAGATACGCCCCGCCATCATCATCCAGCAATATGTTGCTTGGCTTCAGGTCGCGGTGCAGGACGTTCTTG
This sequence comes from Anaerolineae bacterium, assembly GCA_016788965.1. GTDB lineage: Bacteria > Chloroflexota > Anaerolineae > Aggregatilineales > Phototrophicaceae > CFX2. The sequence goes on from JAEUQZ010000281.1 coordinate 1,610, forward strand.
GTATGCGCGTAATCCAGGGCAGGGGCAATCTGCTCGTAGATGTCCAGGATGCGCTCCGGCTCCAGCGGCCCATCGTTCAGCAGATCATCCACCGACCCGCCCGCCATGTAGCGCATGACGATGTACGGCTGGCCGTTGTGTTCGCCGTAATCATGCACCGGAACGATGCTGCGGTGTTCCAGCTTGGAGACAATGGCGACTTCCTGGTTGAAGCGTTGCAGGTAGGTGTCATCGTTGAGGAACTGCACCGGCAGCACTTTGACGGCGACCGTCCGATTCATCGACACCTGCTGTGCCCGGTAGACGGTCGCCATGCCGCCTTTCCCGACCACATCCAGGATTTGATAACCACCTATGGTTTTGCCGATCAGTTCGTCGGTCGTCGTCATTCGGCATCCTTGGTGCGCTGGCCGCGCCGGAATTCCCGACCATTATAAGGCATCGATCCGAGTGAAACAAACGGGCTGGTTGAGCAGGGTGCATCCAGACTTAGCACGATCTAAATGTGGTTTCAGTCTGGAACAGAATTGGGTAGGGTCGGGCTTCTGCCCGTCCGCCTGCCTGTAAACTGGGTCTACACTGCCAATGGTTCCGTTCACCCCACCGCCCAAATTGAGGAAACCGCAAGGCCGTCGTGAATAAGGTGAGAGCGTGAATCTCTGGAGAATCCTGCATGTCACTTACCCCGCGCCCCCTGGTTCGGTTCATCAGCACCGTCACCAACATCTATGTCGCCCTCTTCCTCGCCTACCTCTTGATGCGTACCGCCATCGGTGACCGTCACTGGACGATCTCGCTGGTCAACACCTTTTCGCATCTGCTCTTCCTGCCCTTGATCGTCCTCCTGCCGCTGGCGCTGCTCTTCCGCGCCCGTCTGCCCGCGTTGCGCCTGCTGCCCGTCGCCGCCGTGGGAGCCTTATGGTTCGGCCCCTACTTCCTGCCGAAGGCGGAAGCCTCCACTGGCGGCCCGACCCTCTCCGTCATGACCTTCAACATCTGGGGCCGCAATCGCTATTTGGCCGACCTCGCCGACTACCTTCGCGGCGTCAACGCCGATGTCGTCCTGCTCCAAGAAGTTCCCCAGGACTATGCCGCCGAGGAACTTCCCCGCTTGCAAGCGGACTATCCCTACCAGTTCGCCCCCTACGACGATTCCGGTTGGGCAGGTGTGGTCATCCTGTCGCGCTATCCCATCCGCGAAAGTCAGGTTGTCGATCTCGGCCTGCAGAAAGGCCGCCCGCAGACCCGCGCCGTCCTGGATGTGCAAGGGCAGCTTGTAGCCGTCTACGGTGTCCACCTCTCCTGGCCGGTGAGCGACATGCGCTTCGCCCTGCCGGGGGACAGCTACATCCTCCGTGTGCTGCTCGGTTATGACGACCGCAAACGCAATCAGGAAGTCGAAGCGCTGCTCCGCCACCTGCAATCCGAACCCTATCCCTTTATCGTCGGCGGGGATTTCAACACCAGCGATCAATCACCGACCTACCAGCAGCTTGCCGGACAGCTCCGCGATTCGTTCCGCGAAGTCGGGCGCGGCTTCGGCGCGAGTTGGCCGGTCTCCCCCGTGCGTGATCTGCTGCCCTGGCTTCCGCCCGTCATCCGCATCGATTACCTCTGGCACAGCCCATCCCTGCGAGCCTTGAGCGCCTGGCGCGGCCAACCGGCTGGCTCCGATCACCTGCCCATGCTGGCCGTGCTGGAACTCCCACGCCCATAAATCCCGCCGCCCGCCAACTGTGCTATGCTGGACGGTGATGGACAGCACTGCATGAAAGAGGCACACGATGGGCGGAACAGGTTTCACCCTGCAATGGCCGGTCGAAAACGGGCAGATCACCACCCCCTTTGACAGCGCCAGCGGCAGCCTGCAGATCGCCGCGCCAGCCGGAACCCACGTCTTGGCTCCCACCAGTGGGACGATCAGCGTCGTGACGGGCGACCGCCTGGAAATCAACGCCGGAGCCTATCGCGTCAGCCTGAATAATCTGCGGGCGATCAGCGTCAGCCCCGGCCAACCGATCACCGTCGGCAGCCCGCTGGGTGAATCCGCCGGCCCGGACAGCATCGAACTGAGCGTCTGGCAGGCCATCAATCCCACGCCGCTGCTGCCCACCGTCGTGCCCCCACCGATCCCGGCCACTCCACCACCCAGCCCCACGCCGCCCAAAACCGCGCTCTACGTCACGCCGACCCAGGATGGCGTTCGCGTCCGGGAACGCCCCATCGATGGCAATCCCATCGCGCTGGTGAACGCCAACGAAGTCCTTGAAGTCATCGAATCCCCCGCCAGCGCCCGCCCCAAGCTGGGCGTGCAGGGACAGTGGGTCAACATCCGCACCCTGTATGGCACGAGCGGCTTCAGCGCCGCTCACTTCCTGCGTGAATACACCGGGCCGATCCCCACGCCCGCGCCGCTGCCCTCGCTGGGGAACATCAGCGGCGTCAACCTCGATCTCTACAACCGCCTCGGCCATCCACACCCCGACCGCCTGAAGGGGATCGGCTGGATTCGGGTCAAATTCAACGTGTCCTTCAATCCCGATAACGGAACCTACGGCAACACCGATATCATGGCGACCTTCAACCGGGTGCGCCCCTTCCTTCAACCCTATGTCGATGCGGGCATCAAGGTCGTCATGGTCTTCACCCACCAGCTTTACGGCGAAGGCGCGGGCTACCTCTGGCCGGCCATGGATACCCCCCGCTGGAACAGCTTCATCCCCACCTACGCCGATTTCGCCCGCCGCGCGGCTGCGCTTTTCGCTGGCCTCAATCTCGTTCACGCCTACCAGATTTGGAATGAACAAGACACCAATCCAGCCGTCGCCCGCGCTGCCGTTCCCATCCCAGCCGGGGATTACGCCAACCTGCTGGCGCAGACCATCCGCGCCATCCGCAGCGTCGATTCGCGCACGCTCATTATCACGGGTGGGCATGTTTGCGGGCCGGGGCCGGGCAGCAGTTACGCCCAGGCCACCATCGCCGCCCTGCCGCCCGATGTCCGCCCCGACGGCATTGCCTCCCATCCCTATGGACGCGGCGTCAGCGGCCATCCCTTCAGCAATTTCGGCGCGTTGGATGACGAAATCCGCGGCTACGGAGCTGTCCTGCCGGGGCGTCCCATCTGGTTCACCGAATGGGGTGTGCTGGATCGTCAGGGTGACATGAGCGTCGTCCCCAGCGTGATGAGCTATGCCTCTGGCTTCATGAACCTCATCAAAGCGAATTACCCCGGCCAGGTCGCGGCCGCTATCTGGTATGCCTGGGCCGACGGCATGGATAACGGGTACGGCCTGGTCGGTCAGGACGACCAGCCCAAAGAACCGCTCTACACCCAGTTCAGGACGCTCTAGGCGGGCAGTAGAACTGCTTGACCCAGTGGCGGTAGCGTCCCACCGGCCCATCGCCATCCGCCAGAATCGGCGGGGAGAAGTACACCTTGTGCTGCCAGATTTCAAAGTCCTGCTGCACATCATTGGCAAAGCCGTCCAACGCCGTGACCGGCAGCACGCGATTCAGCAGCGGAGCCGTCAGCGTGCCCGGCAGCCACTTCAGTGCCGGATGCACCCGCCCCGGCTCAGTGATGCTGCGGAGGCTCAGCGCGATCCGCAGCCTGATCGTCTCCACATCCACCGGCGTCGCCAGCACGAACTGGCGGCTGTTCAGCCCCATCGATATGATCTGCACATCGACATACGAGTATCCCAGCCCATAGGCGTGAATCTCGAACTCCGACTGGATGCTCTGGATGAGACCTCCCGCCAGCGGAGCCGGTCGCCGCATCCCGTACCGCGCGTTCAGATACGGCCCCTCGGTATGCAGATCGCCGCGCACCTGCACATCGTCGTAGTGATGCACGATGCTCAGATGGCCGATGTCCACGCTGTTCTCGGTCGTCTCCTGCGGATGGCTTCGCAGTGTCCATTCGCGCCAGCCCAGCGGGGAGAATCCGGTCATATCCAGGTCAGGCACTTCCCAATCAGGCGGCTGTCCCTGGGCATGGAACCACGCCAGGATGATCCCGTGTTTTTCCCGAACCGGCCAGGTACGGATCACCGCTTTGGGCGGCGGCTTCGTGCCGTAGCCCGTCGAGACGCACACCCCGTGGGTATCGAAGCAGAAGTAGTGAAACGGGCAGCGAATTGTCTCCTGCTCGACGGTGCTGCCATACCCCAGATGTGCCCCCAGATGTGGGCAGAACGCATCGATCACGCTCAGTGCCCCGGATTGGGTGCGGAAGGCCACGATCTCCTGTCCCATGAACCGCCGCGACAGGATTCCGCCCGGCGGCAGTTCCGCCGAAAACGCGATGGCGTACCAGCCGTTGGGATAGGCCGGCAGTCCTTTGGAAGAAATCGGGTGCAGTTCAGGGTTGGCGGTGGCCGCAGGCAGCGGAATCTCCATCATGATTACAATAAACCTTTCCAGTTCCCTTGATTTGCCACGCATTATAGGAGACTTTTCGGGATAGAAGCAACGCGCCGCCAGATGACGCGCTATAATCACTGCCTTACCGCTGAGGCACAACCGGGAGGCCGTTGGATGAAATCGACCATCTCACATGCGCTGGTGCTGCCCAACCAGGACTTCAACGAGTGGCTTCGCGCCGCCGATGCGTATATCAAATCCTTCGAGCGTGTGGCCGTCGTTCGATCCCCCGCCGGGAATGACCTCAACCGCTATCGCAACGTCACGGCGGTGCAGGCTCCGGCGGTCTGGGTCGGCAATGATGCGCTCAGCCACATCCGCCGGGTCTACCCGATGGTCGTGCGCGTCGATGTGATCCGCTGCGCCACGCCCAGCGATCTGAACGCCGCCTTGCAGCCGCGTATCCAGTTGAAAGACCGCTACGGCGAAAAGATCACCCCCGGCAACATCTCCGACCGCTTCACCCTGGAATGGCCGTCCGATGCCCGCCCGGCCCGGATCACGCGCGGCTTCAATGACCGCTCCGCCCCGGATGGCAAACCCAACGAAGGTCTCGACATCCACGCGCCACCCGGAACGCCGATTCGGTCAGCGTCCAGTGGTGTCGTTGCCGCCGTCGTCCGCCAGCCGACCGCCCTGGGGTACGGCCAATACGTCCAGATTTCCAGCACCGTCGGTGGCCTGACCTATCTAGTCACCTATACCCGGCTGACCAGCATCCGTGTATCGATGGGGCAGTCGGTCAAGCTGGGCGATGTCATCGGCAATGCCGAAGCCGATGGGATCAAGATCGTCGTCCAGCAGCCGGGGCGCGGCCTCGGCGGGTACATCCTCCCCGATGTCGTCGATCCGACCATGATGGTC
>JAEUQZ010000282.1 GCA_016788965.1 Anaerolineae bacterium
GTCGTCCGTTCGTCTTCAATGATCTGGTCATTATTGGCAATGAAATGGGCGAAGTCTATGCGTACAGCATGACAGCCGATTCGAGCCGGCAAATCAAGTGGAGCTTTCGTACTCGACGCGCAGTGACCTCCTCCCCTATTGTGGACACAGACGAGGGCATTTGCTACATTGGTTCGAGTGATGGCTATGTCTATGCTGTCGATGCCAACAGTGGGTTCAGTTCATGGCGGTTCCGAACGAATGGGCCGGTGATTTCTTCGCCTATCCTGGAACAGGATTTACTCATCTTCGGTTCCGCAGATGGCAATCTCTACGCCATCAACGCACAGAACTCGAAAGAGAAATGGAAGTTCTCGACAGATAAACCGATCATCGCCTCCCCCGTCGTCTATCAGGGAGCGGTGTATGTCGGTGGAAGCGATGATAATTTCTACTGTATCGATTTGCAGACGGGTAAGGAACGCTGGAAGTTCAAGACAGGCGGCGCGATTACATCGACAGCCTGTGTTGCCAACGATGTCATCCTGTTTGGGTCATTCGATAAGACTTTGTACGCCTTACCGCTGGTCGGATAGATAGCGAAGCGGCAGATTCACCTGGGCAATAGGGAGCCACGAGTAATGGACTTATTCCGACGTATTTTCAGCCAATCAGAACCGAAAGCAGTTCCAGTATCCGGGACATCGGCTGGCTCTGATGAAACATCTCCCGTGGAAGAAAAAGTGACGGACACGTTACCGTCGCTGAGTGATTCCCCTACCCCTGACCACACATTGCCGGTTGCCCCTCCATCCAGCGTCTTCGATGGAGCAACGCGGCCGCTGCCACCGGAGACGGTGATTTCGTCGAGCAATGAACACCTGACGTTCGGTCAAGCCACTGACGTAGGCATGGTTCGTACCAACAATCAGGATGCGGTGTGTTCACTGGTGATGACCAGCCGCAGCTCTCAGCAACGGCCCGATTTTGGGCTATTCATTGTGGCCGACGGCATGGGGGGACATCATGATGGCGAGAAAGCGTCCGCGCTGACGGCGAATCAGGTGGCTTCCTACATCATGCATAATGTATTCCTGCCCATGATGAACGGCGAGAACGATGTTGACCGCGTCCCGATTACTGAGGCAATGATCGCGGCCGTGCAGAAGGCCAACAGTGATGTAATCGCTAAAGTACCGGACGGTGGTACTACGCTTACTGCGGTCGCGGTCGTGGGCGATCTGGCGTATGTGGTTCACGTCGGTGACAGCCGAGTGTATTTGATCAACAAGGACGGCATCGAGCAAATCACGCGAGACCATTCACTGGTACAGAGACTCATCGAATTGGATCAACTGACGCGCGAAGAAGCCAATGTTCATCCTCAGAAGAACGTACTGTATCGGGCGTTGGGTCAAAGCGATCACCTTGAAGTGGACGCTCTCACGCGACGGCTGCCACCCAATGCACGACTGATGCTGTGTAGTGATGGTCTTTGGAACATGGTGAACGAACAAGACATCATCGAGATCACCACGAAGTATTCCAATCCGCAGGAAGCATGCGATAAGCTGGTCGCGCTGGCGAATATGCAGGGTGGAACCGATAACATTACAGCGGTACTGCTACGCATACCCAGTCACTAAGAAGGTATTTTGATCGACTATGGCTTCTATTATCGACCCCTATATGATTCTGGGCGTTTCACGAGATGCCACGTTAGATGACATCAAAACGGCTTACCGACGTATCGCGCGGCGTCTTCATCCCGATGTGAATCAGAATAACCCAGGCGCGAACGCGCAGTTCCAGGATGTATCTCAAGCTTATGACATCCTGATGGACCCGGTACGCAAACAGGATCATGATGGGAAACTACGCTCGCAGAGGTCGAGCGGTGATTTCAGCTTCACACTCCGTGTTACGCCAAGCAAACGCGCAGTAATGCCACTACAGGAACCCCAGGTTATCTACTTACTGGCCGAGATCATCCCCGATCCGCGTGCCCGCGAGATGGATTTGAAGCGAGAATCGCGGGTCAACCTTACCCTGGTACTCGATCACAGCAATTCGATGAACGGCATCCGATTGGACAAGGTGAAGGTTGCGGCTCATCAAATCATCGACCAGTTGAACGAAACGGATATTCTGTCCGTCGTTACGTTCAATGATCGGGCAGAAGTTCTGATCCCGGCGACCCCAGTCAACAACAAGCCCAGCCTCAAAACCCGAATCAGCATGATGGGAGCCTCGGGTGGAACCGAGATATTCAACGGACTCTCGGCAGGGGTCGAACAGAACAGACGCTATCTCGGCCCCAAACTGGTCAACCACATCATCCTCCTGACGGACGGCAACACATTTGGGGATCAAGACAAGTGTCTGGAACTGGCACGAACCGCTTCACGCGAAGGAATCTCCGTGAGCGCCATGGGGTTGGGACAGGAATGGAATGACGAGTTTCTTGATTCATTGGCCTCTACGACGGGTGGAACGTCATCGTACATCAACTCCGCTAACGCGGTCGTTCAGTTCTTGAATGACCATGTTCGCAATCTGTCTAACGCATTTGCAGAACGAGTGCGAATTTCAATCGCGCCCGATCCCGATGTTCGAATCGAGTCGGCTTTCAAATTGGCGCCTCATCCACAACCTTTAACAACTGCGGAGAGCTTTCTCCAGTTGGGCAGCCTGCAAGCCAACCGATTGATCTCGGTGCTGCTACAGTTCCAGCTTCCGCCGAATATGCCAACAGGTTTTCGTTCGGTAGCGCGATTGGCCGCCCAAGGCGATGTCCTGGTCAATACCCAGCAGAGCTATATGGGTCTGAGCGACATTTCGATTGAAGTCACCGACCAACCACCACCGGAAGACCCACCAGTTGCCATTATGGATGCGCTTGGCAAACTGACGCTGTACCGTATGCAAGAGCGTGCCCAAGAAGCGTTGGCAAGTGGTGATATTCAAGAGGCAACACGTCGTCTGGAGAATCTGGCAACCCGCCTACTGGCAATTGGAGAGGAAACACTGGCAAACCAAGCTCGTTCAGAAGCGCAACGGGTCGCCAACACCAGCAATCTATCCGATCAAGGTCGGAAGACATTGAAGTACCAGACACGTTATCTTTTGCTCGGAGGAGCTTCGGAGGAAGGGACTGAATGATCACTTGCCCCTATTGTGGTCATCAGGATCGAGAGGGCGTACTTTTCTGCGAGGAGTGTGGCCGCAACCTCAACAGTCCTGCCGAGAACACGATCAACCTGACTTCGACCAAGAAACTCGAATCCACAATTGCAAATCTCCAGACCAAAGTGACCTGGGGCACAGCCCGCTTTGGTCAGGATGCAATGATCATTATTCACATTCGGGACATCGCTGACCCGATCATTGTCCGCCCTGGAGAAAAGCTGGTTATTGGCCGTTCAGATTCGACCAGCACGAAGCGACCCGACCTTGATCTGACGCCATATGGGGCGCTGGAAAAAGGGGTTTCGCGCATTCATGCGGCCATTTCTCGCAGCGACGAAGACACATTGACTATCGTCGATCTCAGCAGCGCCAACGGGACGCACCTGAACGGTCAGCGGCTCGTGCCTGACCAACCTCGCATCATTCGTGATGGAGACGAAATTCGCCTGGGAAAACTCGTTGCACATGTCTATTTCAAGTGATGTGATGACAACCTAAGAGGTCCATGATGATTACACTCCTCCTGCATATCACGAATGCTGAACCTGTCAAGATCGATGTCGACGATATGCCCAGCCCAACAGATATCATGATCGTCGGTCGCAATCCGCGTGATCGGAAGGACAAGGAAGTGGAATGGCTGGACGAGGGTGTCACCACGGTGATGTTCCCCTGGTCACGTATCAACATGATTCAGGTCATGCCCGATCCTGATGCGGACACCGAATTCCCGCAGTTGTGGCGTAACGATTAATCCAGCGAACTATGACCGCAAAACCTCCCCGCAATGCCCCGCGCGATGGAAAACGCATCCTGGTCGTGGATGACGAGCCACGGATGATCGGATTCATCCGCATGAATCTGGAATTGGAAGGTCATCAGGTAGTCGAGGCGCATAACGGCCTGGAAGCACTGGAAGCGATCCGCACCAAACTACCGGACATCGTGCTGCTCGATGTGATGATGCCAGAGCTGGATGGGTACGAAACGCTGCGGATGCTACGAGAGTTTTCCAGCATCCCGGTCATTATGCTCACTGCCAAAGGGGAGGAGAACGACCGTGTTTATGGCCTGGAACTGGGGGCGGACGATTACATTACGAAACCATTTGGGCCGCGGGAGCTTTCCAGTCGAATCAAAGCGGTACTGCGCCGCGCGGCGATGCCGTCATCCAGCCCTGAGCAAGCGATTCTCAAGATCGATGACCGTCTGAGCATCGATTTCAACCGGCGTGAGGTGATCGTCAACGGCGAGCATGTCAAACTCCGGCCTACGGAATATCGCCTGCTCTATCACCTGATCGAGAATGCCGGGTGGACAGTGCCGCACGATCAACTGCTTGCGAAGGTCTGGGGTTATGAATACCGGGATGAGGCTCACTATGTGCGGCTGTACGTCAACTACCTGCGGGAGAAGATTGAAGAAGACCCGGCTAACCCGAAGTATATTCTGACGGAACGAGGCATTGGTTACCGGTTCATCGACTTTCACGCGGATACCAAAGATGCTGCAAGGCAGTAAAAACATCTGTTGATTTGACCGAAACTCGATTTGCCGCTCAAGCTGGAGCCGCATTCAATCCCGATGAAGTTCCAAGATTTGGGGAGGGGTATCCGTGGCAAATTACAAGATTGTGGTGACTGGCCCATTCAACTCTGGTAAGACGCAGTTCATCAAGACGATCTCCGACATCCCGATTGTTTCCACAGAGAAGAAGATCACCACGGAAGACCGCGGCATCAAGGCTCAGACTACGGTTGCGATGGACTATGGACGGGTGCAAATCGACGGCGACACGCTGTATTTGTATGGAACTCCCGGACAGGTGCGGTTCGATTTCATGTGGGAGATTCTATCCGAGGAGATGAATGCCTACATTCTGCTGGTAGACAGCACAGATGCCCATTCGTTTCCAGAAGCTTCGGAAGTGAGCGAGCGATTCAGGAGTTTAGGACATGTTCCATATCTCGTTGTTGCCAACAAAACTGACATGGAACATGCCGCTCGACTGGGTGAAGTGCGGCGCGGGACGAATGCGCCCGCGGATGTCACCGTGATGCCCTGCGTCGCCACTCAGAAATCCAGCGTTCGCCAGGTGCTGCTGCAAGTGCTGGACATCCTGCGGCGCGAAGCGTCATAACCCTAATCCGGCATGACCAGACTGTTACTGTGTTGTCTCAAGAGTGACCTGATGTTCGAGGCGAAGGCGAGTGAACTCAGCCTCGAATTCGGCCTGCATTGATTCTTTGGCGCCTTCTTCCTGAAAGCTCGCTCGAACTGCGTTAAGGCATAGAGTCTGGATTTCTCCGACGGAGAAGTTTAGCTGTCGGATCAAAGCACCATATTCGTTGGTGAGACTGGTCTGAAACAGCGCAGGCAGTCCGGTTCCCACGCAGACTTGCAGACCATCGTCCAACATCTGGCGTACCGGGTGATCTTCAATGCGGGAAATCAAACCCGACTTGAGCGTGCCCGTGATGGCGACATCGTAGGTGACTTTCTGTTCAGACACCATGCGGGATGCATCGGACTGTTCGGCCCCAACCCCGCTGCCAATCAAGCGTTCTGGGGCAAGATGCTCGACGATCAACTGAACGGCTTCGGGGGTATTCCCGGCCTGGACAACTCGCGGAATGTCTTTCTTTTGAGCAGTCTTGAGAACACGCTCGAAATCTTCCAGCGATGAAGCGATTTCAGGGCCAATCACGCCAAAGCCAACCACTCCTCCCTTCCGCGCGGACGTGCTGGTAGCCCAGCGCAATACGTCTTCCGCGCGGCGTGGATCGTTGACGGGAATGTGTAGTATCCAGGCCATCCTGACCCGCCAGGCACGCTCTACGCGGTCGCGGCCGTCATTGATCGCGCTCAGGAATTGTTCAAAGGTTATTCCCTGATCGAGAAAATAGAGTGGGCATATGCCGACTTCGGCGTATCGCACATTCTGTTTCGCCAGCGATACTCCCAAATCATAAACGACGCGAGTCAAATCCTCCGGCTGCTGTATCCACTGGCTGATGTTCCGCATCAGGTCATCGATACGAGCATAGTCCGGATTATCCAGTGAGCGGAGGATTTGATCATAATGCTTGACTTTCAACGGGACATCATTCTGCTCGGCAATGAAGGCGAGTGTTTCTTTAGGATAAGCACCCTCTAGCTGGACATAAAGTTCGACCTTCGGCATTGCGGCGATGAAGCTTTCAACCGACATGTTGATTTCCTAGCTGTGCTGCGTTTCATCCGTAATTAGAGCATGCGATCCATTGACCAGTGATCGCTGAAGTTCTCTATGAGCGAGACTCAGCTTCAGCTTGCTGGACACGCGAATGAACTCCGCAAAGAGCGGGTGTGGAAGTTCCGGGCGGCTCAGGAATTCAGGATGGAACTGACTTCCTACCATAAAGGGATGGTCTTTGAGTTCTGCTACCTCGACAAGCTGTCCATCCGGACTCACGCCGCTGAACACTATCCCGTGCGCTTCAAAGTCAGCCCGAAAGAGATTGTTGAACTCAAATCGGTGGCGGTGGCGTTCATGAACAACTGCGGCGTCAGCATAGGCGCGCGCAGTTACAGTACCGGGTCTCACCTGACAGGGATACTTCCCCAGTCGCATGGTTCCGCCCAATTCTGTGATACCACGCTGCTCCAGCATGAGGTCAATCACCGGATAGGGTGTATTTTCAAACTCGGAACTGTTGGCGTTTTCCAGTTCCAGAACG
>JAEUQZ010000283.1 GCA_016788965.1 Anaerolineae bacterium
CGCCCAGCACCCGCCCCAGCACGATCATGAGTTCAGGCAGGGTCATGCGCTGGTCTTCGGCCAGGGCGTCGGACAGCTCGGCTTCGGTCAGGCCGAGGGCGGCCTCACCCGCGCCGGGGTTGCAGAAGCAGCCCGTCCGCAGCGAGATGTGGGCGGCGTTGGCCTGGTTCTCGATGTGGCGGTAGTCGATGAGGGTTCCGTCGGGATCGTAGAAGTTGAAGGCGATGGTTCCGCCGCGTGACTCGGTGGTGGTCGGGCCGTAGATGCGCGTGAGGGCGGTTCCGTTGCGGTGGCGCAGGCGGGTCAGTTCAGCGAGCAACCAGCCGGTCAGGGCGACCACGCGGTCGTGGATGCGGTCGATGCCAACCGACTCGATGTGGCGCAGGCCGATCTCGACGGCGGGCAGGTTGAGGTAATCAATCGTGCCGTCCTCGAACGCTTCGGAGCCGTCGTGGAGGTAGTGCTTCTGGCCGCTGACGGTCGCCAGGGTGATAGTTCCGCCGGCGAACCAGGGGCGTCGCAGCCGTTTCAAGGCTTCGCGCCGGGCGATCAAGGCGCCGATGCCGGTGGGATAACCGCAGATTTTATAGAAGGACAGCGAGACGAAATCGGGTTTGACCGCGCTCAGATCGAGGCGGTTGGTCGGGGCGAAGGCGGCCGCATCCAGCAGCACGTCCCAGCCGAGGGCTTTAGCCTCGGCCACCCAGGCGAGGTCATGCTGCACGCCGGAGAAGTTGGATTGGGCGGGATAGGCGAACAGGCTGGGATGCTCCGGCGAGATGGTGGCGAGGTGGTCGCGCAGCCGGGCGGCATCGATGCGGAGGTCGGGGGGCAGCACGGGCGTGTAGATGACCTGCGCGCCGTGGTGCTGGGCGAATTCGCGGATGCCGTTGACCGAGTTGTGGTTGTCGAAGGTCAGCAGGTAGCGTCCACCGGGGGCAAAGGGATAGGACTCGCCGAGGAGCTTGAGAGCGCCGCTGGCGTTGGGCGTGAAGATGACCACGTAGTCGTCAGGATCGGCGTTGAAGTAGCGCAGCACGTAGGCGCGGGCGGATTCATCCAGGCGGGTGGCGGCCAGCGAAGTCGGGTTGCTGGAGTGGGGGTTGCCGTAGACGCCGCCCGCCAGCAGTTCCATATGCTGGCGCACCTGGGAAGCGGCATAGAGGCCGCCGCCGGTGTAATCCAGGTAGACGTGGCCGAGTTCATCCAGACGGCCGTATTCGCGGGCGCGGAGGTCATCGAGCGCGGCAGTCCCGATATAAACGGGGAACTGCCGCACAAAACAGGCATATTCCTCGTCGAACGCCTGGAGCGGCGCGGTCGTCTGGCTGTGACTCATGGTCATCCCCCTGTGCGTGTTCTGGGCTGGGTCGCATCCCACATGAACTCGATTGTAGCACCGAGTTGGGCGTGGAGTGGCAAGGATTGGGCGGCTTCACCATAATGAGGGGAGGTTATGTGGCATATGGAGAAATCAATTCAGATGAGAAGGATTTTTCACATGGGCGACCCGCCGGGTCGCCCCTACGATGATTCAGATTTCCCCATTACATCTGGAGACCCGCCATGTCCAGCCCGCTGATTGTGATCGTCTCGACCGTGATCGTGTTCGCCGGGGCGCTGCTGATCGCCGCGCCGCGCAAGAAGGACGGCTGCCTGGCGCAGCTTGCTCGCTTCGTCGGGCTGCTGATCGGCATCGCGGCGGCCATCGGCGCCGTGCTGCTCAGCCTGCAAGGGCGGATCAGCGAGCCGGTGCGTTGGCTGCCGCTGATCCTCACGCTGATCGTCGGCGGGTGCGCGGTCAGCCTGGCATCGCTGGGTTGGCAGACACTGCTGGGACGGCGGCACAGCATCGATAAGGCGCTGGACACGGCGCTATTCAACCCGTTCGACACGATGACGACAAACTCATCGAGCGGATCGAACGGGCTGGATGACCTGTTGTTTTCCTGCGGGTTGTTCATCCTGATGGGCGTCTTCATGATCGGCGTGCTGGTGGCGGCGTTCATCGAAGGTTATCTGCTGCCCAAGCCGACCAGTCCGGCGCGGAATGTGGTCTATACGGCGCTGAGCTGGATTTATGCGGTGGGGGTGCATGTGGGCGGGACGCTGGGGGTGGTGGCGCTGTTCAACGTGCTGTTCGGCGGCGCTCTCCCGGCGTGATGGGAGTCCATGAGCGGCAGGCGGCGGAGCGGCTGCGGGCACTAACCGGGCGGGGTCAGGCGGCGCTGGCCGGACGCGGCGCGGCGGCGATCTGGGCGGCGCTGAAAGCCTGGGGCTGCGAAGGGCGGGAGGTGCTGATCCCGGCCAACACCTGCGCTATCGTGCTGTGGGCGGTGCTGCGGAGCGGCTGCCGTCCGCGGCTGGTCGATATTGCCGACCCGCTGCATCCTTCGGCGCTGGATGGACTGCCTGCGGATACGTCCCAGGCGGCGGCGATCATCCCGGCGCATCTCTACGGGCTGCCCGCGCCAATGGGCGAACTGTGCGCTTGGGCGCGGCAGCGCGGCCTGCACGTGATCGAAGACGCGGCGCTGGCGCTGGGCGGCACTGTCGAGGGGCGGCCCGCCGGGGGCTGGGGGGATGCCGCGATCCTGAGCTTTGGATTGGGCAAAGTGGTCGATCACCAGTTGGGTGGGGCGCTGGTGACGGATGACGCGGCGCTGGCGCGGGAGGTTCGGCGGCTGCTGGACGATGCGCCGCCGCTGGATGACGATCTGCTGCGGCTGGCGAACGAGTGGCATGGTTTGTACTGGCCGCTGCACCAGTATGAGTCCAGTACACCGGGGCTGCTTGATCTCTACCCGCGCCTGTTCGATCTGTACGGGGCGATCACAGTCTACCAACTGGCGGACTCGGATTGGGCGGGATTGGTTGAACGGCTGGACGCGCTGCCTGCCGACCGCGAACGGCGGCTGCGGCTGGCTGAAGGCTATGATGCAGGGCTGGCTGGTCTGCCGGTAACGCGCTTCGAGCGCCCGGCGGAGGCTATCCTGTGGAAGTATCCGGTGCTGGTCGAGACGGCGCAGCGCGATGATATGCTGGAGGCGCTCTGGGCGGCGGGGCAGCACGAGGTGACGCGCTGGTATCCGTCACTCAGGCCGATGGCGCGGGCGTTGGCCCCGGCGGTGGATCAGCCGCCGACGCCGCAGGCCGACCGCCTGGGGGCGATGATCGTCAACCTGCCGCTGCATCCGGGCGTGGAGGCGGCGCAGGTCGAGGCGATCTGCGCGGTGATCCGCGCGGCCTGCGGGTAGGACATGGGGGATTTAACCACAGAGGCACAGAGGACACAGAGATCATACGGAGGGGGTGGGGAAGATTCTTAACCGCAAAGTCGCAAAGAACGCAAAGAAGAATTCTAACCGCAGAGAACGCAAAGGACGCAGAGATCATACGGAGGGGGTGGGGGAGATACAGAGCATCTGTCCATGAAAGCGAATTGCGACACAAAGGGATGAAAATCGGTGGGGAGAGTCGGCGAGTGATGTAATCCCAATACGGTAAGGATAAGGATTTGGTCGGTTGGTGATAGGCATCATCAGCGGGCAGCTTACGGGGGAAATTGGCTTGCCGCCTTAACCATCTGTCCGCCTTAACCCAACCGTATTGGATGTAATCCCCCGGCTAGAGGAAGACCACCCCCTCCAGGGGTTCAGAGGCAGGGATCAGGGGTTAGGGATTGGGGATTGGGGATTGGGGATTAGGGAAAGGCACGGCGGCCTGACGGCGGCTCGTATATAGGGGTGGGTTGGGCATGATGCATTATGCCCCTACCTGGGCGAATGTGTGGGGTTGGGAACGCGGCGGATGGCTCCCTAAAGGGACTTTCTTCGGTCGCAGATTGGCGTCCCTACGAAGACGTGTTTCGGGGTGAGAAGGCTATTTTCAAGGGAGAAGGCCGTCCCTTACGAAGGCAACGTTTGAGGGAAGCGAGAGTCTATTCGATGGGTTTGTCCTGACGGCGGCTTGTCCGCGTTGGTCGAAAACGGGCCGGGTCGTTACACTAGAGGCGGCGTTTCAAATAAAGCTGTTGTGAAGGAAAACCATGCCTACCATCCACCTTGTGACCGAACTGCCCGGCCCCAAGAGCAAGGCGCTGGTTGCACGGCGCGAGGCCGCCACCCCGCGCGGCGCGGCCAAGCTCACCCCGGTGGCGATTGCCAGCGCCAGCGGCGCGGCCGTCACCGATGTGGACGGCAACACGCTGCTGGACTTCGCGGGCGGGATCGGCGTGCTGGCGGTCGGTCACTGCCCGCCGACTGTGGTCGAGGCGCTGCAAAAGCAGTCCGCCGACCTGATCCATCTGTGCGCCATCGTCGGCACTTATGAACCTTACGTTAAGGTGGCCGAACTGCTCAACGAGGTAACGCCGGGGGATTTCCCCAAGAAGACGGTGCTGCTCAACAGCGGGGCGGAGGCGCTGGAGACGGCCATCAAGATCGCCCGCAGCGCCACCGGCCGCCCGGCGGTGATCGTCTTCGAGGGCGCTTATCACGGCCGCACCAATCTGACGCTGGCGATGACCAGCAAGTACAGCCTGTTCAAGAAAGGCTTCGGCCCGTTCGCGCCGGAGATTTACCGCCTGCCCTTCCCCAATCTGTACCGCCGCCCAGCCGAGATGAGCGAAGACCAGTTCATCGATGACTGCATTGCCCGGCTGGAAAACGCGCTGATCGCGCAGGTCGATCCGAGCGCGGTGGCGGCCATCGTGATCGAGACCGTGCAGGGCGAAGGCGGGTTCATTGCTACGCCGCCGCGCTTCCTCCAGCGCATCCGCGAACTCTGCACCCAGCACGGCATCGTCTATGTGGCCGACGAGGTGCAGTGCGGCTTCGGACGCACCGGCAAGCTCTTCGCGGTGGAGCATTACGGCATTGCCCCCGACCTGCTCTGCACGGCCAAGTCGCTGGCGGCCGGGATGCCGCTGGCGGCCGTTACGGGCCGCGCCGAGATCATGGACGGCCCGCATCCGGGCGGGCTGGGCGGAACCTACAGCGGCAACCCGCTGGCGTGCGTGGCGGCGGTGGAAGCGATCCACATGATCCGCCAGCCGGAATTCCTGGATCGCGCCAACCAGATCGGCGGCCTGCTGCGCGAGACGCTGCTGGATTTGCAGGCGGAAATCAGCCTGATCGGGGATGTGCGCGGGCTGGGGCCGATGATGCTGATGGAGCTGGTGAAAGATCGCGCCGCCAAGACTCCGGCTTCGGATGAGACGTTGCAGGTCACGCAGGAGTGCTTCAAGCGCGGCCTGATCGCCATCCGCGCGGGACTATATAGCAACTGCATCCGTTTCCTGCCGCCGCTGAACATCACCGACGAGCAGGTTCACGAGGGCATGGGCATCATCGCCGAGGCGCTGCGCGTGGTGGCGAAGTAGGGGTTAGGGATCGGGGGTTGGGGATCAGGGAAATACGGGAAGATTTCTAACCGCAAAGTCCCTATGAAATAGCATCACACCCAAAGACGAATATCCAATACGAATTGAACCGCCAAGACGCCAAGAACGCCAAGATCATACGGAGGGTTGAGGGGAAATACAGAGCAGACGCAAAGAACGCAAAGGAATACGAAAGGGTGAGGGATTTTCACGGGGGAAGGAGGGTTGGATGTCACCTGTGGCCGAGATCGATGATGTCCTGGTGACGCAGCCGTCGCTGGTCGCTGATTTCAAGGCGCTGGGTATTCAGCCGGGGATGGTGCTGGTGCTGCATTCGTCGCTGAGCGCCATCGGTTGGGTGAACGGCGGGCCGGTGGCGGTCATCCTGGCGCTGGAAGCGATACTCGGCGGGGAGGGCACGCTGGTCATGCCGACGCACAGCGCCGACCAGAGCGATCCGGCCAACTGGGTGAATCCGCCCGTGCCGGAGGCGTGGTGGGAGCCGATCCGCCAGACGATGCCGGCCTACGATCCCGACCTCACGCCGACCTTCCGCATGGGAATCATCGCGGAGACGTTCCGCAAGCAGCGCGGCGTCCTCCGCAGCCAGAACCCGGATGCGTCATTCGCGGCCTGGGGGAAGCACGCCCGGCGCATCACCGAGGATCACGCCCTATCCCCGCTGTTCGGGGAGCAGTCGCCGCTAGCCCGTGTTTACGAACTGGATGGCTGGGTGCTGCTGCTGGGGGTCGGGCACAACCGCAACACCTCGCTGCATGTGGCCGAAGGGCGGGCGCGTATCCCGCACGGGACAATCCATCTGGGTTCGCCGATGCTCGTGGATGGGGCGCGGCAGTGGATTCCTTTCGACGACATCGACTGGGACGACTCCGATTTTGTGGAACTGGGCGTGGATTTCGCCCGCGAGACTGGTCTTCAGCGGGCGGGCAAGGTGGGCCGCGCCGACGCCCTGCTGATGCCCCAACGCGCCTTGATCGATTACGCTGTCGGCTGGATGGAGCGTCAGCGGGTCAAGGAAAAGTCATCGTGAGCGAATTGCAGATCCGCGAGGCCAGCCTGGAGGATGTCGCCCACATTGTGCATCACCGGCGGCGGATGTTCGAGGACATGGGTTACAGCGATGCGGCGCTGCTCGACCGGATGAGCCAGCGTTTTGAGGTCTGGCTGCGGGAGCGGATGGCCGATGGGCGCTATCTGGCCTGGGTCGCGGTCAGTGAGACAGGTGCGGTCGCGGCAGGGGCGGGTCTGTGGCTGATGGACTGGCCGCCGCACGTTCTGGGACAGTCGGACTTCCGGGGGAATATCGTCAACGTGTACACCGAGCCGGAATATCGCCGGCAGGGATTGGCGCGGCGGCTGACCCAGACGGCGCTGGATTGGTGCTGGGGGCATGATCTGGATGTGGTCATCCTGCACGCCAGCGACCACGGCCGCCCGATCTACGAATCGCTGGGATTCCGCCCGACCAACGAGATGCG
>JAEUQZ010000284.1 GCA_016788965.1 Anaerolineae bacterium
TGAATGTGACCCAAAGGCCGTTGGCGATGCCTTTTCCGTACATACCGGCTCCTTCAAATCATGTCACGGCGGCGCGGTGTATGCGTGCCGCCGGTATGATGGCTAACGATCCGTCTCACCCAATACGATATCGATGCTGCCGAGAATGGCGACCACGTCGGCCACCTTGTGCCCCACGCACATCGGCCCCAGAGCGGTGAGGTTGATGAAGCTGGGGGCGCGAACATGGTAACGCCAGGGGTTCTGCGGCCCCTTGGGATCACCATTGGAGACGACATAGTAGCCGAGTTCGCCCTTCGGGTTTTCGACG
Source organism: Anaerolineae bacterium (assembly GCA_016788965.1). Lineage (GTDB taxonomy): Bacteria > Chloroflexota > Anaerolineae > Aggregatilineales > Phototrophicaceae > CFX2. The sequence continues at coordinate 311 of JAEUQZ010000284.1, forward strand.
CGGCCGTAGGCTTCGCCGATGGGGATGCGGGGGGTGTGCTTGCCATCGGTCATGACCGACTCGCCCCTGGTTTTCTCCAGGCGAGGCAGAATCTGCTTCAGGATGCGGACGCTTTCGCGCATTTCATCGATGCGGATGAGGTAGCGGTCATAAATGTCGCCGTTGTAGCGCACGGCCACATCGAAATCGAGTTCGGGATAGATGCTGTAGGGATCGGCGCGGCGTACATCGTAGGGGACACCGCTGGCGCGCAGGAGAGGGCCGGCGGCGCTGTAGGCAATCGCCATCTCTGGTGGCAGATAACCGACTCCGATGGTGCGGGTCTTGATGATCTCGCTTTCGGTCAGGAAGTGATCCAACTCGTCGATGGAACGCGGGATGCGGTCATTGATGAGTTCGGTCAGATAATCCATCGTGTTGAAGTCGCGAATTCTGTCGTTGACCAGATTCGCCACACTGCGAATGCGTTCGGGAAGGTCTTTGAAGACTCCACCAAAGCGCATGTAATTGCACATCATGCGGCTGCCGGCCGTGGCCTCGAAGAAGTCGAGGATTTTCTCGCGCTCGGCGATGGCATACAGCGCCGGCGTATAGAACGCGCCGAGGTCATTCAGCAGGAAGCCGATGGCCCAATAGTGGTTGACGATACGGGTGAGTTCCACCATCAGGACGCGGATGACTTCCGAGCGATATGTGGGCGGCTGGTACTTGGCTCCCAGGCTGAGCAGTTGTTCCACGGCCAGGGCATAGCCATGGTTGTTGCCCATGCTGCTGAGGTAATCAAGGCGGTCGGTGAATGGCATATTGTGCAAGAACGTGTTGCGCTCACCGATCTTCTCGTGATTACGGTGCAAGTAGCCCATGACGGGTTCGAGCGTCTCGATGGTCTCGCCGTAGAGGGTGACGATCATGCGGAAGACGCCGTGGGTGCTGGGGTGATGCGGCCCCATGTTGACGACCAGACGGTCGGTCTTGAGGGCATCTCCGCTGGCGTCATCCAACTGCTGGACGCTGACACCGAGTCCGAGGTCGCTGTAGAGCGATTCTTCGGAGGTATCGGTCATGCGCGACAGGTCGAAATCGGCGGGATAGGAGACGTTCTTGCCGTAGACATTGCGCTCTTCGGCGCGATGTACCCAGCCGTCCGGCCAGCGGCTTTCAAACGGTTTGTGATCTTCTTCGTAGTAGGCTTCGTGCCAATCCTTCCGCATGGGATGGCCGTTGAAGCCTTCCCACATCAGGATGCGCCGGAGATTGGGATGTCCGGGGAACTTGATCCCGTAGAGGTCCCAGGCTTCACGTTCCTGGAAGTCCGCGCCCGGCCAGACATCGATCAGCGAGGGAATCTCGGCACTATTCCGGGGAGTCTGCGCCTTGAAAACCAGGGCAGGGCCGCCGCTGGTGCGGTAGGCGTGATAGACCATCTCCATCTCGTCGGCGATGCCATGATAGTCCACGGCAGTCGCGCTGGAGAGGTAGTCGAAACCTAACTCATCGCGGATGAGAGTCGCTACCTCGACGAGGTGGTTACGATCCACAATGATGCCGCTGTAACCGGGGCGCGTGTCTTCACGCACGATGTCCGGGTACTGCTCTTTCAGATGGCTGATGGCAGACTGGATGTCGGTCTTTTCAACAATCGCCTTATCCGTCATGTCGCATTATCCCTTATTGGCTTTCTTCTCGCGGATTTTGGCGAGCATTGCCTGCTTATCGAATTTCCCTTTGGGCGCACCGGCTTCTGGAGCGGCCGCTGGAGCCGGGGCTGCGGCAGGAGCGGCTTCGGCTGTCACCTTAGCGGCGAGCGCCTCTTCGCGCTTGCGCTGACGTTCGGCCTTGGCGGGGTCATCCGCCGCGGCTTCGGCAGCCCTGGCTTTGGCTTCAATCTTAGGCGCGGCTACGGGTTTGAGGGGCGGGAGTTCACGCACGCCAAAGCTCTTGCCTTCGGCCGCCATCTGCGCCTGCCGCCGGATCAAATCCATCTGGCGCGGATCGATGATATCCGGGCCGAGGATGGGGACGGGCGTGGGTTCGGAGGGGCCAACGCCGTACCAGGGCACGTCGTTCAGGTCGGCGAGTGACTGGCCGTCGATCTTCTTCTGAAGGGCGATCAGCCCATAAAGCAGCGCCTGGGGGGTGGGCGGGCAACCGGGGACGTAGACATCGACGGGAACATACATGTCGATGCCGGAGACGACGTTATAGCCTTCTTTGAAGGGGCCGCCGCCGCTGGCGCAGGCGCCCATCGCCAAGACGTACTTTGGTTCGGGCATCTGGTTGTAAAGGCGAACGATGGGCACGACCATCTTCTTGGTGACGGTTCCAGACACAATCATCAGATCGGACTGGCGAGGGCTGGCACGCATGACTTCCATGCCGAAGCGGGACAGGTCATAGCGGGAGGCCGCGGTCGCAATCATCTCGATGGCGCAGCAGGCCAGGCCGAAGAGCATCGGCCACATCGAGGAACGCCGCGTCCAGTTATAGAGCTTGCTCAGGCTGGTGATGGCGACGTTACCTTGCATCTCATCAGGGATCGGAAATTCGGTGCTGTGCAGCTCACGCAGGTCGAGTTGCGCCATTTACGGATTGACCTCCTCATACCATTCCCGCAGGATTTCGCTCAAGATGCCCTCGTTTGCCAGGCGGGGATCATCGACGAAGTTCGGGAGTGTCACGATATACTGGTTCAATTCATTCAAACCGACGGCATCCAAATCCAAATCGGGATATCTTTCGATCAACGCCAGGACAATTTCGTAGGTCGAGTCCCAGTCCAATTTACCCGATTGTGAAAAATGATTCATAGTTCCAAGAGTACCGCAACCTGACTTAAATTACGACGATTCGTTCATGAGTAAAGTCTGAACACGCTCAGGAATTAGTTTGGCGCAGCACGGCCTCGGTGTCAATCTGGGCACGCTGCAAACGACCGCTGTAATCGACATACACGGACTTCCACTCGGTAAACGAGTCGAGTCCGACGAGGCCGGCTTCGCGCATCCCATTGCCGGTTCCGCGCGTTCCGCCAAAGGGGAACTGAATTTCCGCGCCGGTTGTGCCGTGGTTGATATAGACGATGCCGGTGGTCAGGTCGCGGATGGCGCGAAAAGCCGCATTGATGTTCTCGGTGAAGATGCTGCTGGAGAGGCCGTAGCGGACTTCGTTGTTGACGGCGATGGCTTCATCCAGCGAGGCGACTTCGATGAGGCTCAGCACCGGGCCGAAGATTTCTTCGCGGGCGATCCGCATGTCGCGGCGGACTTCTGTAAACAGGGTTGGGGTGTAGAAGTAGCCGCGTTCGCTGCTGGGGCGCTGGCCGCCGATCATGAGTTTCGCGCCTTCCTGCCTGCCGATTTCGACATAGCGTTCGACTTTTTCGAGGGCCTTGGCGTTCACCAGGGGGCCGACGTGGGTCGCCTCCAACAGACCATCCCCGACGGAAAGGGTGCGGGCTTTAGCGACCAGGGCTTCGACCAACCGAGGCTTGATCCCGCTCTGGACGATGAGGCGGCTGGTGGCGGTGCAGCGCTGGCCGGTTGTGCCGTAGGCGCTCCAGGTGATGGCTTCGACGGCCAGATCGAGGTTAGCGTCGTCCAGGACGATGATGGCGTTCTTGCCGCCCATCTCCAGGGTGACTTTCTTGCCGAGGCTGGCGGCCTGGGTATAGACCTTGATGCCGGTGTCGGTCGAGCCAGTGAAAGAGATAATGCGGACATCAGGATGGTTGACGAGGGCAGCCCCGGCTTCTCCGGCCCCGGTGACGAGATTGAGAACGCCTGGGGGCAGCCCGGCATCCTCGAAGACCTTGACGAAGGCCGCACTGGTAGCGGGTGTATCTTCGCTGGGTTTGAAGATGACGGCGTTACCGGCGACGAGCGCAGGGAGCATCTTCCAACTGGGAACAGCTACCGGGAAGTTCCAGGGGGTAATCAAGCCGACGATGCCGACCGAATCGCGGAGGGCCATGCCGAATTTGTTGGGCATCTCGACCGGGGCGGTATAACCGAGGAGTCGGCGACCCTCACCGCCCATGTAGTAGGCCATGTCGATGGCTTCCTGGACATCGCCACGGGTTTCGGCCAGGATTTTGCCCATCTCCTGAGTCATCAAGCGGGCAAGCTGGTCTTTGCGCTCGGTGAGGATGTGCGCGACGCGGTAAAGAATTTCGCCACGGCGGGGGGCGGGGGTCAAGCGCCAGCCGGGATAGGCGGCGCGGGCGGCTTCGACTGCCTGTTCGACATCACTGACTGAACTCCTGGGGGCATGAGCCAGTTCGGATTCGGTGGCTGGGTTGTAGGAGACGAAAGTCTCGCCAGAGAGCGCGTCTCTCCAAGTGCCACCGATGAAATTCCTGACTTGTTCAACCATGAGCGACTCTCTTTCGAGAAAGCCTGGGCAGGGGCATGTTTTGAGGGGCAAATGATCGACGAATCCAGCGGCGAAGTATAAGAATTCAGGATTCGTTTGTCAAGCAACGTTCGAGACTGGAGCCGTGAAATGGGCGTTGTTCAGAGCGAGGCCGCGGGCAAACTGAATGAGAAGGTCGATCCCTGGCCTTCGACGCTGTGGATTTCCAGCGCAGCATTGTGCTGGTCGAGGATGAACTGGACGATGGTCAGGCCGATGCCCATCCCACCATGCTTCCGGGAGGCGGGCGTGTCGATCTGGAAGAATGGCTCGACGACACGGGGAATCAAGGGCGGGGGAATGCCGATGCCCTGATCGGTGATGCTGAAACGGACGGAAGCATCATCACCGAGCGCGAGGATGCGGACGGCAGACTGGCTGAACTTGAGGGCATTGTCGATGAGGAGTTGCAGGGCGATACTGAGGCGCTGACGATCTCCAAGTATGGGCGGCAGTGAATCGGGTAGTTCGACAGCAATGCGGTCGAGGTCGGGTTTGCGTTCCCAGGTGCGGCCGAGATTACGAATGGCACTGTGGATCAGATCGGAAACGGGGATCGGGCTGAAGTCTTTCGACTCGAAGCTCTCATTCATCAACTCTTGTAGAAGGGTGACGTTGCGAACACCCTTTTCGAGCCGCCGGGTGGCGGTCAGGGCCAGATCGATGATGGGGTTGCCCGGCTGGACTTCCTCGGCGAGGAGAGCAACCGCTGATTTCACCTGGAGCATGGGCGTGCGGAGTTCATGGGTGACATTCTGGACGATGGCATCCCGAAGCAGATCAAGCTGGTCGGCTGATCGCTGAAGTTCGGCGAGGGATTGGCGCGTGTGATCGAGATCATGCTGAAGCTGCCGCGTTTGCTGCCATGTTCGTAGAATAGCCGGCAGCAGATGAATGGCCGCGATGGGCAAGATCAAATCGATCTGATCGTTTGATAGGGGAGTTTCGTGTTCTACCACGAGGACGGAATATGGAGGATGCGATGCGCGGGTGAGAAGTCTTCGCGTAGTCAGTAGACCAGAAGAATCGTCGGGAGAGTAAGCAGTCCCAATCAGGAAATCAATGCTCAGCTCAGCGAGCCGCTTCTCATCAAGATGATCCAGACGATAGACAACGCTATCTGATCCGGCCAGTACCTTATCAACAACCGACTCCATATCAGGCGATTCAGCACAAATCAAGCCGATTTGAAAAAGGGGATGGTCTGAAGCCGCAGACATACCGGACTCCGACAATTCCGACAGCAGGATTCCCTCATCATAACATGGATGCGGAATCTACTTACAGCGACCGAGGGTCTGACAAAGCTGATTCATGTGCAGACGGTCATGCTGGGCAGTGAAGCGCGCCATCTCGATCAAAGTGGTGCGTCCAAAGATGCTGTGCCGGGCAGGACGATACCAGTCTTCGGGCGGCAGGGTTTTCAGCCAATCGATGGTAATTTCCCGTTCATAGGCAAGATCGACGGCTACCTTAAGACCATCCAGGCCACAGGTCTCCGCATCCTTGGGGCCAGGCGGTGGCGGCGGGCTTATCAAGAACGGATCGTCTTCTGCGGCGATTCGCTGCAAACGGGGACGCTGAACCTTGCGTTCACTCTCGCGGAGATGGCCGATGACCTGGATGGGCGACCATTCGTTTTCATCCGGGTGTTGGTTCCAGAAGCGAGGTTCGATATGCCTGATGGTGGCAAAGAGCGCACTGATGTTGCCGCGGAGTTCGGCCAGAACCATGTCTGCGGTCAACCCTAATGGCTGGAATGGATCGATCCCGTCGGATTGCTGTATTTGCTGAATCAAGGCGCTGACGGGATCAGCAGAGTCAAGGGAATAGACCGGCAGCCCAGCCTGACCCGCGCGGGCAGCATGTTCACCGGGCTGGCCGCGAAACAGATAGAGCGTCTCATCGGGTTCGACGCCGACTCTGGCGACCAATTCGCTGTAGTAGGCCAGATCGGGCTTCAGGAAGCCTATATTGCCTCCGTGTCCAACCTGGGTATAACAGTCGAATTCAGCGGGCAGCGCAGCCTGTTGGATCATTGTCCGCACTGCTGATTCGAGTACGAGCGGATCGACCGCCAGGATGAAAGCGTATTGATGTGCCCGGATGAAGGCGATCAGCGAATGGAGTTGTTCACGTTGATCGAGAGTCGGAGT
>JAEUQZ010000285.1 GCA_016788965.1 Anaerolineae bacterium
GTGGGCCGCGCCGCAGGAGTATATGGTGGTGGACAGCGGGCGGGGTCTGCGGCTGCGGGCAAGCTGGCGGGCGCTGTGGTTGGCGGACAGTTCCGGCAGCGGGCGGGTTTCGGTGGATGTGTATCTGCGCTGGCCGGGGCAGGAGGACTTCGCGTTTCTGCAAACGGCTTCGACGCAGGATTTTGAATCCGGCGGGGAAGATTTCCGGGAGGAGCTGCTGGATTCGACGGTGTATCTGCCGGAGTCGGGCGATTACCGGCTGCGGGCGGTGACGCGAGTCACGATGTCCGAAAGCAGCGGTCAGGAAGGCAGCCAGGAGACGATCTACGAAACCGATGTGATCGCCGTCTACAGGCCGTCGGAGCCGCTGACCGCGCCGGAAGCCTATGCGACGGACTTTGGCGATATGGAGTGGCAGGGCTGGCTGATCGATTGGCGCGGGTGGCGACAGGGGCCGTGCTTCCTCAGCACGGATGCATACCCGGAGGCGACGGCGCAGTTGGATACGGCCTGCGTGCAGTTCGAGAACGGGGATTGGGGCGCGGCTGCCGAGGCGCTGCAAGCGGCGCTGGGGGCGGTCGGCGAGGATGTGCCGCTGCAGAACCGGCTGCGCCAGCAGTTGGGGACGCTGGCGGCGGCGGCGGGGCAGTGGAATGTGGCGGTGCGGCACTTCACCGAGGGGTTGAAAGCGGCGCGGACGCTCAATGATGCTCAGGAGGTCGGGATCGCGCTGCACAACCTGGGGATGGCGCTGCGGGCAGCGGGGATGAATGACGAAGGTGACCAACACCTGTTCCAATCGGCGCAGGTCTTCGACCAGATCGGGGATTATCTGGGGGCGGCGCTGACGTGGGGGCAGTTCAGCGCGTTCTGGCGGTCGGCGGATACGGCGGAGTGGGTGTACTCGGTGTTCAGCGATCACGGTTTGCCACAGGCCGAGGTCATGGCGCAGTGGCGGGATGAATTCAGCAGCGAATGATGTTCATGCCGTGCGGAGCGCCCGGCGTTCCAGGGTGGCGACGAAGGCGATCAGCAAGTCGGAGGTGGTGACGATGCCGACCAGTGTTTCCCCACGCATGACGGGCAGGCCACTGACGTAATTCATCAGCATCAGGCGGGCGGCTTCCTCGGCAGGCATATCCGGCTCGGCGGCGACGAGCGTGCTGCTCATGACATCGCGCACGGTCAGCCGATCCACCAGTTCCAGGTCTTTCCACTCTTCACGCACCAGATCAGGCAGGCGCAGCGCCGCGCGGCATTCCCGCGCGGTGATAATGCCGATCAAATGCCGCGCCGGGCTGATGACCGGCAGGTGGTGGAAATCCATCTCTTCCATCAATTCGAGCGCAGCGCGGAGACTGTCCCCCGGCTGGATGGTGACGGGATTGCGGGTCATGATGTCGGATACGTGCATGTTGGTTCCGACGCTCCTGGTTGGCTGGCCGCCGATGTGACGATTCTGTGCATTCTACATTGGAAAAACATTAAGAAAGTGACATATGTGATAGGTGTCATATGATAGTGATGACAAGGCCGATTCTTCCCGTGGAGTTGTGACGGAATCGTCAAAGTTGCGTCAAATCTCTGTCGAGTTTCTGCCCTACAGTGAGGGCATCGGTGCAGGAGGATGCGCCGAGATGGGAACGGGAGATGACGTTATGGTAACTACATCACGACGCGGGTTTCTGAAGATGGCGGGCGGGGCACTGGCCGGAGCAGCCATCGGCGCGGGGGTCACGCGCGAGGCGCTGGCCTGGCTGCCGACGGATACGCTGCCGGCTGCTGACGATCCGGCGCTGCATCTGCTCAACCGGATCACTTATGGAGCGCGACCCGAAGAACTGGAACGGGTTCGTCAGATGGGGATCGAGGCCTATCTGGACGAGCAGCTTCAGCCGGATGCAATCGATGATCCTGAATGGGAGACGCTGGCGAAGACCATGCCGATCCTGAGCATGGATCGGCGGGCGGCCTACAGCATGGGGCCGGGGGCGTACCGGGTCTACATGACGATGGTCAGGGGGATGGTCATCCGCGCGGCGGTCACGCGCCGCCAACTGCTGGAGCGGATGGTCGAGTTCTGGACAGATCACTTCAACATTTCGTCCAACGACTACAGCCCCGATCTGATGATCCTGCACCGGGATGTGATCCGGCGGCACGCGCTGGGCAAATTCCGCGATCTGGTGTTTGGCGTGGCGCAGAATCCGGCCATGCTGTACTACCTGGATCAAGCCTACAGCGAGAAGGAACACCCCAACGAGAATTACGCCCGCGAACTGCTGGAACTGCACACGCTGGGCGTCAACGGCGGCTACACTGAGCGCGACGTGAAGGAAGTCGCCCGCGCTCTGACCGGCTTCACCGTCCGGGACGCGACCGAGACGGGGTTCTTCTTCGATATGGAAATGCACGACACCGACGAGAAGGTGGTGCTGGAACATCGACTGCCCGCCGGGCGCGGGATCGAGGACGGTTTGCATGTGCTGGACATCGTGGCGCACCATCCGTCTACGGCGCGTTTCGTCTGCACGAAGTTGTGCCGCCGCTTCGTCAGCGATGATCCGCCTGCCAGCCTGATCGACAGCGCGGTGAGCCTCTGGCAGGACACAGAGGGAGACATCCGCGCCGTGCTGCGCCACATCCTGCTCTCGGCGGAATTCCAGGCGTCAGTGGGGCAGAAGCTGCGCCGCCCGCTGGACTTCTTCATCGGGGCGGCGCGGGCGACGGGCAGCGAATTCCAGAACTTCTGGGTGCTGGAAGAGATGCTGACCGATCTGGCGCAGGTTCCTTATGGCTGGCATCCGCCGGACGGCTACCCGGATGTGGCCGCGGCCTGGATTAACTCCGGTGGTTTGCTGGCGCGGTGGAACACAGCGATGCGGCTGACTCATGGCGGCTACAGCGACAAGGATTCGGGCGTGGTCAACCGCCTGCATGAGCGGATTGGCATACCAGAGACCGTCAGTCAGTTGGTCGATGCGGTGGCGCTGCAGATCTTCGCCGCACCGCTGCCGGAAACGACGCGGGCGCAGTTCATCGCCTATGCCAGCGGCGGGAGTGGGCCGGATACGCCCGTAACGACGCATTTGCTCAGCCAGAAGTTGGGCACGCTCTTCGGCCTGATGCTGGCCTCGCCGCAGTACCAGTGGCGTTAAGGAAACTACGGCACGACTCGATGGATCAATTGGAACGAGACGGAGGGGAATATCATCATGGACAAGATCATCACGCGGCGGGATTTCCTGAAGGGGATGAGCGCGGCGGGGGCGGTGGGCATCAGCCGGAGTTTGTTCCCGGCCTGGATGCCGCGGCTGGCGTTCCGCGCCCCGAATCAAGCGCCGGGGGATGTGCTGGTGTGCATCTTCCTGCGCGGCGGCATCGACGGATTGAGCGCGATTGTGCCCTTCGGCGAAGGCGCAGGCTACTATGACGCGCGGCCCAGCCAGGCGGTGGCCGAGCCGGGCAGCGATCCGAACGCGGCCCTTGACCTGAACGGCTTCTTCGGGATGCACCCGTCGTTCGCGCCGCTGGTCGATCTGTACCGCTCCGGGGCGCTGGCGGTCGTCCACGCCACGGGTTCGACCGATCCGACACGTTCGCACTTCGACGCGATGCAGTTCATGGAATACGGCACACCCGGCGACAAGACCATCGCCACGGGCTGGATTGGCCGTCACCTGAAATCGGCGGCGTGGCAGAACGACTCGCCTTTCCGCGCGGTGGGTATGGGCGCGATGCTGCCGACTTCACTGCGGGGGCCGGTGTCCTCGCTGTCGCTGCGCTCGATTGCCGATTTCCACCTGAAGGGGCGCGAAGGGGAACTCCGCAAGGCGCAGGATGTCCTGGCGCAGTTGTACACCATCGAAGCGCCGACTGACGCGCTGGACTCGCAGGCCAGACTGGTCTTTGACACGGTGGACATGCTGCAATCGCTGAACGCGGGCAGCTACCAACCGACGGCCGGCGCGGACTATCCGACCGACGATTTCGGCTTCGGCATGGGGCTGAAGCAGATCGCCCAACTCATCAAGGCAGATGTGGGGCTGGAAGTGGCCTGCATCGATCTGGGCGGGTGGGATACGCATGAGAATCAGGGAACGCACGGCGGGGTTTTCGCCAATCTGCTGAGCGTCCTGGGGCGCGGGCTGAACGCCTTCTACACCGATCTGGCCGAGCGCATGGGCGGGATCACGGTAGTGACGATGAGCGAGTTTGGCCGGCGTGTGGCCGAAAATGCCAATGCTGGAACCGATCACGGGCATGGCAACTTCATGCTGCTGATGGGTGGCGGGACGCAGGGCGGACAGGTGTTCGCCCGCTGGCCGGGATTGTCGCCGGATGTACTCAACGATGGCGATCTGGCGATCACCACCGATTACCGCGATGTGCTGGCCGAGGTGCTGACGCAGCGGCTGAAGAATCCGGCGGTCGATCAGGTGTTCCCGAATTTCACGGCGACGCCGCTGGGTCTGGTGGTTCCACGCTGAGTCGGGGAAGTTGAACCGCAAAGTCCCTATGAAATGGCATCACACCCAAAGATGGAAAAGCCAATCCAAATTCTAACCGCAGAGGCGCAGAGGACACAGAGAAATACGGAGAGGCTTGGGATACCTTCAGCACAGACTTGAGGATTCAAAGGGGAGAGGAGACCCATGATGCGTAGGTTGATGCAGAGTGTGGTGATCGTCATGCTCATCGCCGTGCTGTTCAGCGGCGGGGTGGCGCGGGCGCAGGACGAAGACCCGGTACGCCAGGCGGTGATCGATGTGGTGGTTGGATCGGAGGAGTTCGCGGACTGGCTGGGGAATTACCCGAACTATCAGGTCAATACCTGGGGGCCGGACGAGAACAATGTCTGGGGGATGGAATTCCTCAACGAGTCCGGCGATGAATGGCTGGGCTACGCCAGCATCGACGCGGATACGCTCGAAATCCAGGACTCGTTCGTGCCCAAGCCGCTGCCGCAGGATGTGTATCAGGCGCAGTTGGCGATTGTCACCGATTACGTGCTGCACGATGCCGAGGTGCTGGGTTGGCTGGAGAACCCGGATCGCTGGGAGATGTATCCCGACTGGAATCGCTGGGAGCAGGTCTGGGACGTGGGCTTCTATCGTGGGATCGAAGGCGTGGTGGTCAAGGCCACAGTGGATGAGAACGATAATGTGTGGATCGACAAGATCGTCGATCCGAACCAACTCAGCGAGGAGGAAGCCTTGCGGAACGCGCGTGATGAAGCGATCAATCTGGCCTACAGCGCCGAGGGCGTCTGGGATGCGCTGGACGGCTACGATGAGTGGACGAGCTACGCCGAGCAGCAGGGGAGGACGCGCTGGAGCATCAGCTTCGTGGTGGATGAGGAGGAACGCTTCTTCGCGCTGGTGGACATCGAACTGAACACGGTGCTGGAGACGCGCTCCATCCTGGATTAGGCTTTGATGGGGCAGGCAAACAGGAGCGCGAGGCTGCCAGCAGTGGCGGCCTCGCGGCATTTACTTCAAGCAACGTTCGTAAAAGCGGTGGGTCTTGTAGATTTCTGAGCCGAAGCTTCGCGCGATGCTGACCATGTTCTCGTTGACTTCGAGGATCCAGCCGGAGTCGGAATGCTGGACATGCGGATCGGCCAGCAGCGCCATCAGGACGTGGTAGTACAGGACGGCATCGACGCCCTTCTTGCGATAGGCTTCTTTCACACCCATGAGGGGGATACGCGCCCAGTCCATCACCGGGCGGATTTTCCAGTGCCAGAGCGCCCGCAGCAGGGTGATGATCTCCGGGACGCCGGGGCGCGGGTTGGCGCGTTTCAAGACCTGATTGAAGTCCGGGATCGCCATTATGAAGCCGGCGGGCTGGCCTTCGACATCGGCGAAGAAGGCGAAGTCGGGGTTGAAGAACTGGCCGAGGCTCTTGACCAGCGCGTCGAGTTCTCTGGGGTTCATGGGCACGAAGCCCCAGTTCTTCTCCCAGGCGGCGTTGTAAATCTCTTTGAACAGCTCGAACTCCTGATGCAGCCGCTTGCGGTCGATCTGGCGGACGGTGATTTTGTTGCGCTTCATGACGGCCTGGGTGAGGCGCTGCAAGCGGTCGGCGGTGGCGTGTTCCTGCGCTCCCTGGCGGCTGAGGTGGAAGCTGTACACGTCCATCGCTTTGGTGAAGCCAGCCGCTTCGACGAGGCGCTGGTAGTAGGGGGGATTGTAGGGCATCAGCAGCACCGGACGGACGAAGCCGTCGATGAGGATGCCGCATTCTTCATGGGTGGTGAAGCTCTGCGGGCCACGGATGGCGTCATAACCTCTGGCGCGTACCCAGTCGGCGGCGGTGTTGAGCAGGGCAGAGGCGGCCTCCTGGTCGTCATAGACCTCGAATGTGCCGAACCAGCCGATGTGTTCCTGGTGGAATTCGTTGTGGCGGTGGTTGATGTGGGCTGTGATCGTGCCGACGATCTGATCGCCGCGCCAGGCGGCAAAGTGGTCGCCCTCCATGTATTCCCAACTGGGGTTGCGTTTCTTATCGAGCAGATCACGGCGCATCGAGAGGAGAGGGGGAACCCAGTTGGGATCGTCTTTGTAGAGCGTCCAGGGGAACTCGAAGAAGGCGCGGAAATCGGCAGGGGTTTCGACTTTGCGGACGGTGACGGGTGCGGGCATGGGGAACGCTCCGAAGGTGCATGAAGGGACAGTGCCACCGGACGGCTTGAGCGCCCCCGGCATCCGCGCATCATCTTAACGCTTTTCCCGTCCGGCGCAATAGTTTTGTCTTGACACTCCCGGAGGCGTTTGCTACCATTCGACCATCTTCCGCAGTAGCTCAACGGCAGAGCAATCGGCTGTTAACCGATGGGTTCCTGGTTCGAATCCAGGCTGCGGAG
>JAEUQZ010000286.1 GCA_016788965.1 Anaerolineae bacterium
ATTGAACCGCCAAGATACGGTGTTGAAAGTCAAGTAGGAAGTTGTGCCTCAAGTGACTTGAAATAGAAATCGGGATCAAAATCACAGTGCTTGACGACCAAGGCCCAGGCGATGTGGAGGAGCTTGCGAGCGACAGCACAGAGGGCGACGGGTTTGAGCTTACCGCGTTGGAGGAGTCGGGAATAGAAGACCTTCAGGACGGGATTGAAGCGGGAAGCGGAAAGGGCGGCCATGTAGAGGGATTGGCGCAGGGGGGCATGACCGCCGCCACCGACGGAGCGTTTGCCTTTGTGCTGGCCGGAGTCACGCGGATGGGGAGCGAGGCCAGCGAAGGAGGCGGCTTCATCGGGGGAAGCGCAGCGGGCAAAGGCATGGGTAGCAGTGAGGATGCGGGCAATGGTGAGGTCGCCCAGCCCCTTGAGGGTACGCAAGTGTTTGACCGCTTCGGCCCAATCATGGTCCGAGAAGAGGAGTTGTTGAATGGCGCGTTTCAAGGCGTCAATCTGCCGGGAGAGGTAGGCGATGTGGTGCTGCAACTGCCGTCGCAAGACGGGATCGGCCAGGGGATGATGGTGGAGGGCATGCAGGCGGTTGCGCTCGGCGGTGCGGATCTGGAGGAGGTCCTCGCGGCGGTTGAGGAGTTGTTGCAGTTGCTGGCAGATGGGAGGTGGCGGAACCCAGGGATCAGGCTGCAAGAGACGGCCATAGTCGCGCAGCAAGGCGGCATCGACCGGATCGGTCTTGGCGCGTTGCAAGCGAGCCTGGGCGAAATGGCGTGCCTGGGAGGGATTGAGAACCGAGACGATCAGCCCAGCGGCGTGCAGGAAACTGGCGAAGGCCATCCAGTAGTTGCCGGTGGCCTCCATGACGACGTGAATGGCGGCTGGCTGCGCCTGGCGGGTCAACCGCTTGAGCAGGCGGGCATAGTCGCGCTCCGACTGTTCCAGGCTGAGTTGTTCGCCCGTTTGGGTCTGGGTATCGAGCCAATCGATAGTGATCTGCTCGGCAGCGATGTCGGCTCCGACATACACCTGTGCGCTCATGGGACTACTCCTTGGGTAGGTTCTTGGCTAGACTGGTTCCCGTTGGACAGGCACGCTCTTGCCTCATGGATACGTAGTCTCAAGCTACTGGATACGGTTCAGAGTAGCCTGTCCAATCCCGGTGGGGAGCTATCTTGGCGTCACAGTCGCCGCTGTCTATCGCCGTCCGCTCTCGCCACCGGGTTGGTTGAACCTTCTCACAGTGTAGCTGTGATTACTTCCAATATATGAGACGCCAAGAGCGCCAAGATCATACGGAGACTGTGGGGTGGTTTCGGAGAGCGGGGTTTTATAGGAAGCTGCCATTGAAAGCCCCACTTCATGCGCTCGTGGGGTAAAGCAGTCAGCAAGAACCAGTTCAGTACACCGGGTGAAATGCCCGGTGTTCTGGTTTATGAACGAGGCGAAGGGGCATGGTCAAGTTTGCGATCACGTTTCGGCAGCCGCAGAACGTGGCGGCCTTCGAGAATGCCTATAACGATCTGCTGGCGTTGATCGAGCGGATGCCGGGCATTCGGCGGCGGCAGGTGGTGAATGTGCTGGGCAGTCCGGTGGGAGACGCGCCATATTACCGGGTGCTGGAGGTGTACTTCGACGATATGGAGCGGCTGCGGGCATCGCTGCGGTCGGAGGCGGGACAGGCGGCCGGGGCGGAACTGGGGCGGCGATTCGAGGGGGGCACGTATCAGGCGTGGTTCGCGGAGGTCTACGAGGAAGACGGGGGACAGACACCGGACGCTGGGGTGGGGAAGGATTGAACCGCGAAGACCAGGGAAGAATTGAACCACAGAGACACGGAGAACACAGAGGAATACGGAGGGGAGAAGAGACTTTAACCGCAAAGTCCCTATGAAATGGCATCACACCCAAAGACGAAAATCCAATGCAAATTGAACCACAGAGACACAGAGAACACAGAGGAATACAGAGGGGAGAAGAGACTTTAACCGCAAAGGCGCAAAGACGCAAAGATGAGGTACGGAGGGGATGGGGAAGAAGCGGGAAAGGCGGCTGAAGCAGTACACGCTGCACGGGTTGATCGGCGAAGGGGACATCGGGCGGGTGTACCGGGCGACGAACCGGATCAGCGGGCAGCAGGTGGCGCTGAAGGTGTTCCGGGCGGATTCACCCGTGGCAGCCGCAAGATCGTACTTCGAGAACGAGGGATTCATCCTGGCGCAGGTGGATCACCCGGCAATACCGACGCTGTACGAGTTCCTGGACGGCAGATGGCCGGGACTGGCGATGACGCTGATCGATGGGAAAGACGGGGAGGCGATCCTGGCGGAAACGCCCAGCGGAGCCTTTCTGGAACCTGAGCGGGTGCTGCGGTGGGGCATCCAGATCGCGGCGGCGCTGGGGTATCTGCACGGGCACTGCCCATCGATTGCGTTCCGCGACCTGAAACCGGCGCATATTCTGATCGATGGGCAGGATGAGGCGTGGCTGGTGGATTTCAATCTGGCGAAGGCGCTGCCACCGAGTGGGTATCTGGCGAACGCGGACGCGATTGGCACAGAGGGATTTGCGCCGCCGGAACAGTATGAGGGGGTGGTCAGTCCGCTGGTGGATGTGTATGCGCTGGGAGCAACACTGCACCAACTCCTGACGCGACGAGACCCGCGCCTGGAAACCCGATTCGTCTTTGAAGCGCCGCACCATATCCATCCAGGTGTCCCGGAAATGGTTTCGCGCGTTATCATGAAGGCGCTGGCTTACGAACCGGGGGATCGCTACCAGACCATGCGGGAGATGGAGGCGGCGCTCAGGCAGGCCGGCGAAAACTCGACAAACCCGAACGGAGACTAATGACACATGAAGGTTCTGCGCGAACGGATTCAGGCCGAGGGAGTGAACCTCGGCAACGGCATTCTGAAGATCGACAGCATCCTGAATCATCAACTGGACCCGAAGCTGATGATGCAAATGGGAGAAGAGATCGGGCGGCTGTTCAGCGGGGTACACATCGACCGCATCCTGACGGCGGAAATCTCCGGGATCGCGCCGGCGCTGATGGCCGGGTACGCGATGAATGTGCCAGTGGTCTACGCGCGGAAGGTCAAGCCGATCACGATGGCGGGGCCGGTGTTCCTGGAAACCGCGCCGAGTCATACGAAGGGCGGCGAAACCAATCTGCTGGTTTCCGCCGAGTTCCTGCACCCGGATGAAGATGTGCTGATTATCGACGACTTCCTCGCCAGCGGGCAAACGCTGCTGGCGCTGGCACGGATGATCAAGAGCGCGAAATCGCGGGTGGTGGGGGTGTGCGTGGTGGCGGAGAAGACGTTCGAGGGTGGGCGGGCGCTGATGCTGAAGGCGGGATACAGCAATATCCCGATCCATGCGCTGGCAACGATCACCAGTATGGACGACGGCCAGATCATCCTGGCGGAGTGAGGGGGCGGATATGGTGGGCAGACGATTCAGACACGGTGGGGTGCTTCTGGGTATCGCGCTGGGGATGCTGATGGCGCTGGCGGGCTGCGGAGGCGGGCCAGCGGCGACGTTCACGATGGAGATCACGGGCATTCTGCGGGGGACGCTGGCAAGCCCGGACGATACGGTGAGCCTGACGGTGAACCGGGCGACGGTGACGCCGGCGCATATCCTGAGCTTCAACAGTCCGAGCAAGGGAATTCTGGTGAACGTGGTCTACTACGGTAAAGACCTGCCGGAATCGGGGACGTTCACGCTGTCGGCGAATTTCAGTTCGGTGGAAGGGACGTTCACGGCGACGGTGGTCAATCTGGCGGAGGCAGGGCAGGCTTTCACGATGAGCGACGGGAGCATCACGCTGGAGAAGAAGGACGGCGCCTACAGCGGCAGCTTCAGCTTCGAGGCGCGGGGTGGCGGGCTGGGTGAATTCACGCAGACGATCACGATCACGGGAACGTTCAGCGGCGTGCGGGAGTAGGACAGGTGGAAGACGAAAATCCCATACAATACCACCACAGAGGCACAGAGGACACAGAGGAATACGGAGGGTGTGGGGATAGATAGAGCAGGCGCAGAGGACGGAGGAGAGAGGGATTGAGCAGCATGATGTTAAAGCCAATGGATGTGGGGGAAGAGGCGGCGTGGCGGCAGCGATTCCGGGCGGCGACGATCCAATGGACGGCGCTGGCGGAGGCGAATCCGGCGCGGGGATTGGTCTGCACTAACCGGGATGGGATTTTCCAACTCTACGGCTGGGATGTGGCGAGCGGGCGACTCACGCGGCTGACCGACCAGCCGGCCGGGGTCATGCAGGGGATGATCTCAGCAGATGGGGAGTGGGTGTACACCCTGCAAGACGCGCAGGGCAACGAGATCGGGCATTACGTGCGCGTGCCGTTCGCGGGCGGCACTCCTGAAGATGTGACGCCAGAGATGCCGCCGTATGCCTCGTTCATGATCCGGCAGTCGCGGTCGGGGCGGGTGACGGGCTTCCTGACGGCAGGAGCGGAGGGGTTCCGGATTCACGTGATGGAGGATGGGCAGGCGGCGCGGCAGATCGCGCAGTACAGGCAGCTCACGTTCGGGCCGATCCTATCCTATGACGGCGAGATCGCGGTGGTGGATACGACCGAACACAGCGGCAACCTGAATACCAGCCTGATCGCTATTGATACGCGCAGTGGGGAGGTGATCGCGGAATTGTGGGACAGCCCGGATGCCTCGCACAACTTCACGGCGTTTTCGCCGTTGGCGGGGGATTTCCGTTTGCTGGCGAGCAGCAGCCAATCGGGATACGAGCGGCCGCTGGTCTGGAATCCACGGACGGGCGAGCGGATCGATCTCAAGATCGATGATATTCCCGGCGATGTGACGCCGTGGTGCTGGTCGGCGGATGGGCAGCGGGTCGTGCTGGGACAGCTTCATCAGGCGGTCTACCAGCTTTATCTGTATGACCTGACGGATCACAGCAGGCGGAAGCTGGAACATCCATCGGGCGTGCTGGGAAGCTACAACGGCAATGCCTATTTCGCGCCAGACGGGGATGTGTACGTGACGTGGCAGGACTCGATGACGCCAAGCTGCCTGATCGCGCTGGATGGGCAAAGCGGACGGCTGGTCACGCGCCGGGCGGGCGGAAGTGGCGCTCGTTCCAGTTCAAGACGAGCAACGGCGCGACGATCCAGGGTTGGCTGGCGACGCCAGAAGGCGAAGGCCCCTTCCCTACCATCCTGGAAACGCACGGCGGGCCAACGTCAGTCATGTGCGAATTCTACACGCCGAGCAGCCAGGCGTGGCTGGATCACGGGTTCGCGTTTGCGACGATCAACTACCACGGATCGACGACCTTCGGCAAAGACTTCGAGAAAGCGATCTGGGGCCGGCTCGGCCAGCAGGAAGTGGACGACATGGCGGCGGCCTATGCCTGGCTGGTAGAGAATGGGATCGCGCGGGCGGAGGCGGTGCTGGTGACGGGGTGGTCATACGGCGGCTACCTGACGCTGCAAGCGATGGGCAAGCGGCCTGATCTCTGGGCGGGTGGGATGGCGGGGATCGCTATCGCGGATTGGAACCTGATGTACGAGGATCAGGCGGAGACGCTGCGGGGCTACCAGCGAGCGTTGTTCGGCGGTACGCCGGAGGAAAAACCGGAGGCGCACCGGGCCAGTTCACCGATCACGTATGCCGAGCAGGTGCGCGCGCCGATCCTGGTGATCCAGGGAAGCAACGATACGCGCTGTCCACCCCGGCAGATGCGGGCGTATGAGGCGAAGATGCAGGAACTGGGCAAACCGATCCAGGTGGAGTGGTTCGACGCCGGGCATGGATCCCGGGCGATGGAGCAGTCGATCCGGCATCAGGAGATGCTGCTGGAATTCGCGTACCGGGTGTTGGGTGAAACTCCATAAAGACAAGAGAATTGAACCACCAAGACGCCAAGAACGCCAAGATCATGCGGAGAGTGTGGGGATTTTCAGAAAAAACGCAAAGAGAAGACGAAGAGGGTGAAGGGGGATCATGACTGATCCGCGACAGGGGGGCGTGGCCGTCCTCGATTTTGGTTCGCAGTATACGCAGTTGATCGCGCGGCGGGTGCGGGAGCAGAATGTCTACGCCGAGGTGTTCCCGTTCAACGCGCCGCTGGAGAAGGTCAATGCCCATCAGCCGCGGGGCTACATCCTCTCCGGGGGGCCAGCCAGTGTGTACGAAGCGGACGCGCCGCAGCTTCCGGGCTGGATGCTGGGGCGCGAAGTGCCGATCCTGGGCATCTGCTACGGGATGCAGGCGCTGACACGGGCGCTGGGCGGCGTGGTGGCGGGATCAACGGCGCGGGAATATGGCCCGGCGGAGATTCAGCGTACACAGGACAATCCGCTGCTGAGCGGGCTGCCGGAGACGATGCCGGTGTGGATGTCGCACGGCGACCGGATCGAAACGCCGCCGCCGGGATTCAGCGGGCTGGCGGCTTCGGGGAACTCGCCGTATGCGGCGATGGGGAATGTCGAACGGCGGCTGTACGGGGTGCAGTTCCATCCCGAAGTGGCGCATACGCCGCAGGGCAGCGATCTGCTGCACAATTTCCTGTTCACGATCTGTGGGTGCGAGGCACACTGGTCGCCTTCGACGTTCATTGAGGACGCGGTGCAGGCCATCCGCGAGCAGGTGGGCGGCGAACGGATTCTGCTGGCGCTGAGCGGCGGGGTGGATTCGGCGGTGGCGGGGGCGCTGATCCAGCAGGCAGTGGGCAGCCAACTGACAGCGGTGTTCGTCAACACGGGGATGCTGCGGCTGAATGAGCCGGACGAGGTGGTGCGGGTGTTCCGCGAGCAGCAGGGGATGAGTCTGCGGGCGGTGGACGCGACCGAGACGTTCCTGGAGGCGCT
>JAEUQZ010000287.1 GCA_016788965.1 Anaerolineae bacterium
TGCAAAGCGCCGCGTACAACCAGCCCGGATCGAACCTGTTGCCGGTCAAGACGCTGATTCAGACCGGGGTGCCGAACCAGGGCGTCGGCATGAACTTCGGATTGCTCAACAATGATTTCGCGCTCAATTCGGCAACCCGCCCGCGATAGCGATCCGCGAACGCGCCGGCCTGCTGCATCACGGCGTCCATGTCCCGCTGGAGCGCCGGATCATCCGGGCTGGCGTAGAAGATCGATAAATCCCAGACGACTTCTTCCGCCCCGGTCAGGCGTTCCGCAACCAGTTGATCGGTCATATTCCGGCCACCCCTCTCTGAATAGGCTTTATCTGAGCGTATCCTAGCCGATCCCTGCCCCGGATTCAACCGCGCCAGGCAAATTCTGGATATAATGACCGTAAACTGAACCTTGTCTCCGTCAGCCGAGTAGAGAGGCACGAATTGTGGCCCGAACCCCACTGACCGACTCCGAAATCGCCGAGGCGCTTGCCAGCCTGCCCGGTTGGGAACACAGCGGCGGCAGCCTCACCAAGACCTTCAGGCTGGCGAAGTACCTGGACGGCCTAAGCCTCGCCACCGAAGTCGGCCAGATGGCCGAACAGATGGATCACCACCCGATGATCGTCATCGGCTGGAAGCGCGTCACCATCACCTTTTCTACCCACGACGCGGACAACAAAGTCACCGCCTGGGATGTCAAGGCCGCTGCCGCGGTCGAGGCGCTGCCTGCCGCCCGTTCCGCCACCTGAAGCGGCCTGAGCCGCTTTTCTCCCGCGCTGCTGTAGAGGAGGCATCATGGCATATCTGGCTGACCCGCGCCGCTCACCCGTCAATCTACGCCAAGAGGACGAGGGCGTCGTCAACGCCTGGCGGCGCTGCGTCAATTACGACAAGACCGCCATGCATGCCAAATCCAGCCGAACCCGCAACCGCGTCATCCTGATCCTGTTGACGCTGGCGACCACCGTTCTCGCGGTGCTGCTGGGCATTCTGCCGCCGTCTTCGACCACCACCGTCGTGACTGCGCCCACGCTCTCCGCCGAAGCCACTGCCGAACCCGGCGCCGAGCCGCCAGCGGTCGAACAGGTCGCCATCCAGTCGCCGCTGGATGTGCGCCTCGTCCTGCAAATCATCCTGGCCGCGCTACCGATCATCTCGGCCATCTTCGTCCTGTTGGCCTCGGAGTTTTCCCCGACGACCGCCTGGGCGGTCTTCCGCATGGGCGCGGAAATGATCCGCCGTGAAATCTATCTCTACCGCATGGAAGCCGGGGAGTACGCCAACCTCTCGGTCGAGGAACGCCGCCAGCGCCTCCGCGACAACATCCACAAAGCCAGCCGTCTGGAAAAAGTCTACGATACCGACCGGATGGACAACCCGCTCATCGTCGAGTCCGCCCAGCGCGTGCTGGTCGATGGCGGCATCGTCGAACGCTCCGACCAGATCGGCGACGATGACAGCAAACTGATCGCTGATATTAGCTGGACGACCTGGAACCGCCTGCAAAGATTCCGCGATCCGAATTTCTTCCAGCGCCTGCGTTGGAGCTTCCTGAAGCTGTATCTTCAGTTCACGCGCCGGCTTCAGCGTGACGGGTTTAATCCCAATTCGGATAATGGCTTCCAAACATTGGACATTCGTGAATACATCGAACTGCGCCTTGTCCCCCAGTTGAACTGGTACAACAACCGCGTCATCAGCGACTACCGCTATCTGCGAAGCTGGAAAATCTGGATCGCGGTGGTCGGCGGGTTGGGCACATTCTTCGTCGCCATCTCCACTATCCCTGGTTCCCCGGTGCGGCTGGAACCCTGGGTGGCTGTCACCTCGGCGGTGGCGACCGGCATGGGTCTGTACCTCGAACTGAAGATGTACAACAACACCTACCGCGTTTACAACGGCGCCCGGCGGCGGCTCCAGGATTTGTACGACGAGTGGGAAATTCTGCTCAAGGACACCTGGGAAGTCGTTGAAGAGGAAGAAAAGCAGCAAGTCCCCCCAAACACCCTGGCCCGCATGGCCGACCGCTACCGCGATTACGTCGTCCGCGTCGAACAGGCCATGCAGATCGAGCGCGAAGAATGGATGACCCTCCTCATCCAATCGCAGACGGCGCTGGAACAGAAGCTCTTCCGTGGCGAAAGCCAGACCCTCGCCCCCGGCGAAACCGCCGCGGGACGCGGCGGCCTGGCCTACTCGCTCAAGAATCTGGCCGACCTCGCCTTCGGCCAGTTGGAATTCGACCGCGCCGCCGCCCTCTATGAAGAAAGCCTGCGCGTCTTCGACAAGACCTCGGACTCGCTCGGCAAGATCGAAGTGCTGGAAGCGCTGGCGATGCTCAAGAGCGCCGCCGTCCCCCGGAACCCGAAAACCGCCGACGCCGACTCGGATCGCGCTGCCCGGCTCTTCGGCGCGGCGCAGGGACTCCGCCAGCGCCTGGCGCTGCCCAGTTCGGCGGCGGACGAGGCCATGGTCTCGCGGCGGCTGGCCGATGCCCGCGAGCATCTGGGCAAAGAGAGCTTCGCCACAGCCGAGGCCGAAGCCCGCGACGCCGTGACCAGCGATCAGGCCGCCATTGCTGGCGTGGTCCGCTACGCCCTGGGCGAGAAGACCGCCCTGGTCTGACCCGCCTATGGAGCTTCTCTACCGCTTCTTCGGGCCGCCGCACGAAGCCCTGCACATCCTCGCCCTCTGGCTGATCGGCCGGCGGCCCCGCGCCGTCTCCTTTCGCCACGTCGATATTCCCGACGACCTCAGCACGCGCCAGTACGTTTTCGTGGCCGGGCTGCCCGCGCTGGTCTTCTGGAGCCTGGCGCTGATCGGGGCGCTGCGGCTGGCGACCGCCGGAAACTTCAGCGACCTGCTGCTGGGATTCGCCGTGATGAGCCTGGGCGCGTTGGCCGGACTGGGAACCTATGGCGACCTGCGCCTCATCTGGCGACGGCTGAACGAGGGAGCGTAGGGCAACCGTCGCTTCGCCGTCAGCCGCGCGGCGCGTGTCCATCAGCCAGCCAGCGACCAGCCATTGCCTCGGCATCAGCCGCGCATTGGGCAGCCTCCGCCCCTGGAGTCCTACACTGAGTTCAAAGCACAGTGTTCACCCTTCAGGAGGCAGTCATCATGCAGCGCGTCATCATCCTCGTCAGTGTCATCTTCGTTCTGCTCTCCGGCATGACCTTCAGCGCCCAGGCGCAGGCCGAAGATGTTCTCCAGGGCGTCTGCCCACACAGCGACGGAGCCTACTTCCAGGCGGGCGTCTTCCCGCGCTACGAACTCCGCAACCAGCGCCTGCTGCTGGTCAGTTGGACGACGGGCGAGATCGTCCGCGAGGTCGAAACCTCGCTGAATACCCCCCGCTTCAACATCATGGGCTGGTCGCCGGACTGCCGCTATCTGGCGGCGTCGCTGGGCGATTGGGAGACGACCATCTGGGATGTCACCACCAGCCAGCGGGTCGGTTCGTTCCCCGGCGCGGGGCTGCGCTGGAGTCCCGACAGCCAGCAGGCGCTGCTCACACAGAAGGACAGTCTGTACCTCTGGACGGTCGGCGCGGGCGATCCGCTGCGGCTGACCGAATTCCGCGGCGACTACGTGATGGATTACTGGGACACCGCCCGTGGGGAACTCTGGCTGATGATCTACAGTTGGTATTATTCGGAACCCGGCGTCACCGTCTATGATCGCCAGACCGGGCAGCAGATCGCCTACTATGACAACCCCGCCGGCCAGAGCCAGCAAACCGGTTTCACCTTCTCCGCCGATGGCTCGCGCGTCATCGTCTACACCGTCCGGGCGCGGGATGCCCACAGCGCCGGCGTGACCATCTGGGAGCGCGGCACGGACAGCCACATCGACCTCCGCGCGGGCAGCGAAGCCGCCACTCAGGACTCGCGCATCGCCCTCAGCCCGGACGGCCGCTACCTGGTGATTGGCCGCCACTTCCTCCGCGTCTGGGATTTGACGGCCCTGCCAGACTCGCTGGAAGCCCGCACCCCGGTTTACTTCGCCGGGCCGGCCGCGGTCATCACCCAGGTGAGCTTCATCGATAACGCCATCGTCGAAACGCTCGACAGCTTCGGCAGCCGCCAGCAGTGGAACGTGACCACAGGCGAGGCCATCCCCGCCGCCTGATCGTGAGCGGCCAGCCGTCCTTATGGAACAGGGGCGATCACTCGGATCGTCCCTGTTGCTTTCATTCAGCACGCCGTCAGGCGGTCGAACAGGAACAGGATGTCATCAGCGGCCTCGGCGATGTCCGTCCAGCCGTGCAGTCGGGCTTCATCCAGCGCGGCCACCAGCCCGCTGCGATGCACCGCTTTGAAGTCCCCAATCGGCAGCCGCGTCTCGCCGCTGTCGGGATCGACGGCCAGATACCAGCGGGCGGTATCCTCCGCGCCGAAGGCCTCGCGGTGAACGGCGGCGGAATCCGCCGAGGGGCGGACTTTGCCCCAGGGGGTGCTGATGCGGAACAGCCCGTCATCCAGCAGTTCGCGGGCGAGTTCAATGGCAGCCGGATTCAGTTTCATGACTTATTCTCCCTTCGATTCGGACTCATGCTCATGATCGTGTTCGATGATCGCCTCTGGGTCGCCCGGCGGCAGATCACAGCGGCGGTGCAGCCAGTCCCCGCTGCGGATGGCCTGCACCGCGCTCATCACCTGATCAGCGGGCGAATTGAACACCTCGCGGTAGCCCGTCGCCAGCGTGTAATCCCCGGTCATCGCATCGGCATTGAACACCACCACATAATAACTCCCGGCCATCGGCGTCTGGAAGTCGAAGCGCGGCGCTTCGTAAAACGCCGTCCCGCCAAACGGCTCGACGAACGTCGGGCGCGCCGCGGATGCTTCCGGCGTGGCTTCGGCTTCGACCGACTCGGTTGGCTCCCAGGTACTCACGTAGACGACCAGTCCCTCCGGCACATCGAACGGCAGATCGACCGCCAGCCCCTCGATGCCCTCCGTCGCCGGGCCGAGGACTACCATCTGCGGGTAGAAATCGGCGTAATGCTCGCCGCACACCGGCGTCAGCACCTCGGCGCGGAGCAGCGCGTCGGCCGCCTCGAAGTCCAGCCGGAAGACATCGATGTCCTCTTCGTCCAGATACCCGTACAGCGCATACGAGATCGAGGCGTCCGGCAGTACGACCGCCGCGTCGAACCCGCCCCAATCCTCCTCTTCAAGCGATGGATCATGCGCCCAGACCGTCCCGGCCATCAGCAGCGCGGCCATCAGGATCAGAAGTTTTCGCATCCAGCAGTCTCCTCGCGGGTTCTTTTTGTTACACACTGGGGTCAGTGTAGAGGACTTGGATGAGCCGCGCCTGAGTCTGATCTGCGTGGGCGCAGTCGGTGGTTTTGGCAGTAGCGCCGGAAAGCGGCGCAACCTTGATGGCGCAGAACGCATTATAATGACAGAGGTATACTTTGTTCGGAGAAACCCCATGCTGGATCGCGCCGCCGATCTGCCGATAGATCGCAGATCCTGGGCCGCAAGGTCGATTTCCTGACACCCGGCTTCCTGAGTGAGCATTTCCGGGAGCAAACCCTAGAGGAAGCCCAGACCATCTATGAACGCCGCTGATCGCGCTCGCCTGAACGACATGCTCGACATGTCTCGCCGGATTCTGCGTTTGATCGACGGCAAGAATCGGCAAGACCTGGACGAGAACGATAAACCTCTCCATCATCAGTCTGATTCCGCAGTTGGAAGCTCTTCTCAATTTGGATCGGCCAGACGAAGACGAGTGACACGCACAAGAGCGAAGGAGTTGGCGCGATGCATATCCTGATCGGCGGCTTCATCATCCTGCACGGACTGGTTCACTTTCTCTACCTCGGCCACAGCCAGCGCTTCTTCGAGCTTCAGTCCGGCATGACCTGGCCGGAAGGGGCCTGGTTGTTCTCGCGCTGGCTGGGGGCGTCCACCGTCCGCCTCCTGGCGAGCCTGGCCCTGGGCATCGCCGGACTCGCGCTGGTCGCCGGGGGGATCACGCTGCTGACCGGGCAGGAGGGCTGGCGCGGCCTCGTCACGGCGGCGGCCCTGTTCTCGGCAGTGGTTTTCCTGCTGTTCTGGGATGGGAGCCTGCGGCGGCTGGACACCCAGGGCATCATCGGCATTCTCATCGACCTCGCCCTCGTCGTGCTGGCGCTCACCGTTCAGCTTCCCGCCGCATCCTAGCGCCCAGCGCATCGCCTGGAGGAGAGATCATGACCACCCGCGCCTCGCACGCCATCGTCATCGGCGCGAGCATGGCCGGGCTGCTGGCCGCCCGCATCCTCAGCGACCACTTCGCCCGCGTCACCATCCTGGAGCGCGACCGCTTCGACGACTCTGGCGCCTATCGCCCCGGCGTCCCCCAGGCCCGCCATCTCCATGTGCTGCTCATCCGCGGCGAGCAAATCCTACAGCGCCTCTTCCCCGGCTTTGAACGCGATATGCTCGAAGTCGGCGCTGTCACCGGCCGCTGGGGATTGGATAACGGCTTCTTCACCGTCGGCGGCTGGACGCCCACCTTTGACAGCGGCTACACCTCCCACATCATCAGCCGCGCCGCGCTGGAGACCCTGGTGCGCCGCCGCGTCCTCGCCATTCCCCACATCGAACTGCGCGGCGGTGTCGAGGTCGAAGGGCTGACTGCCACCCCCGACGGCACGGCCATCACTGGCGTCCGCCTCGTCCCGCGTGGTCAATCGACCGAGGAAATCGTCCCCGCCGATTGGATCGTGGATGCCAGCGGCCGCGGCTCGAAGGCTCCCGATTGGCTCACCGCGCTCGGTTATCCCGTGCCTGCCGAAACGGTCATCGATGCCCACTGCGGCTATGCCACCCGCTGGTACGAGCGTCCCGCGTCGCTCAA
>JAEUQZ010000288.1 GCA_016788965.1 Anaerolineae bacterium
GACGCCCGCATATACCGGGAAAATACCGCGATGCCGCCTGTCGCCAACACGAATGTGGGCAGCAGCAGATAATCCAGCCGCTGGTAGATCGGTGGACACCCGCCCGTCAACGCCACCTCGCACCGGCCGCCCATCGGCAGCACCTTCAACCACGATCCGAACACCAGAATAAGGATAAGTCCCAACCAGAACACTGGGATCGAGTTGAACATCACGGCGATGACCCGCGTCAGGTTATCGAACCAGCCGCCCTTCCCCACCGCCGCCAGAATTCCGATAGGGATGCCTAGCGTGATCCCCACCAGCAGCGCCGAGAATCCCAGTTCCAGCGTCGCCCCGATTCGGTCGCCGATCACCTGGGTGACATTCCGTTTCTCGAAGAAAGATTTTCCAAAATCACCGCGCAGGAAACCACGCCGTTCACCCGGCGGTTCCGCCACCCCGTCCCCGTCTGCATCCAGCGGCAGGATGAATGACCGGTCCGCGATCTTGTCGCCATCCGTGTCCCACCGCATCCAGTCATCCCCCAGTAGCCACCGCAGATACTGGATCGGCAGTGGATCTTCCAGACCGAGTTGCTTCGCCATCCGCTCGATCTGGGAGGGTCGCGTATTCGGCCCGAAGGTGAGTGCCCGCACCGGGCTGCCCGGCGCGAGATCGATCAGCAGATACGTCAGGATCGTGATCCCAAACAGCGTGGGAATCGCTTGAATCAGGCGGCGCAGTGTGTATTTGACCATAATTGTTACCCGTACTGTGAGCTAGACTGAAGAGGGGCGCTCTTTCCGAGCGCCCCTCTGGTCAAAAGTGAGGGCTATTCGCTGCGGACAGCCCAGGTGTCGATGTTCCAGAACGGCTGTGACGGATACGGCGAGAAGCCGTCCACGTTCGTCCGCGCCGCGTACATACCGCCGATGGTGAACAGCGGCACATACGTCACGTCGTCCTGCATCAGCTTCTGGATTTCCGCATAGATGGCCGCGCGCTCAGCCGGATCGCAGCCGGGCAGCGTCCGCGCCTGTTCCATCAGTTCGGTCACGCGAGGATTGTTGTACGAGGAGTTGTTCGAGCCGCTGCCGACCACATCAGAATTCGGCGAGAACAACTGAGTCTGATCTGGGTCATCCGGGTAGCCATTGCGCCAGCCCAGGATGAAGGCATCGAATTCCTGGCTGTCCATGATGTCCAGCAGGGTATTGAAGTCGATGGCCTGGAAGTCCACAGCGATCCCGAGCTGCTTCAGCGAGTCCTGAACGATGGTCGCAATCGCGCCACGGCGAGTGTTGCCTTCGTTCGTATACAGCGTGAAGCGGAATTCGGTGCCGTCTTCCGCGTACAGGGCGCCCTGGGCGATACGCGGGGTGTCCACGTTACCGTCATGATCCACGAAGCCCGCTTCGTCGAGCAGCGCCGCCGACGCTTCCGGATCATACGGGATCAGCGGCAGGCTGTCATCATACGCCCACGACGCCGGAATGGTCGTCGAAGCCATACGGTCGCCTTCACCGAAGACCGCGCCCTGGATCATTTCATCGACGTTCAGCGCCAGAGCGATGGCCTTGCGGACGCGAACATCCGCGAAGAACGGATGGTGGCCCTGGTCAATCGGGTTGCCGGCTTCGTCGAAAGCATTCTGCGGATTCGACGGGTCAGCATAGTTCAGCGACAGGTAGTCCCAGGCGTTGCCGGGGAACGAATACACGTTCACATCTTCCGAAGCCCGCAGATCCGAACGGCGGTTCACTGCCGGGCCGTCGATGAAGTTGGTTTCGCCGGCCAGGAACTGCTCGATCAGAACTGTCTGATCCGGCACGACCTTATAGATGAAGCCTTCCGGAATCACGCCATTCGGGTTCGCCGGATAGCCTTCATTGGCCGTCAGGCTCACCAGTTCAGCCGCGCGGAATTCGCTGAAGTTGAACGGCCCGCTCGTCACGGTCGGGTTCAGGTTGAATTCCGATTCGCCCAGCAGCGAGAAGTCGCTCGGCAGAATGTGCGACGGAACCACCGGCAGGCTGGCGTTGCCCAGCGCCGTGCAGTCGGCTTCCTTGAAGGTCACGACTACGGTGTAATCATCCGGCGACTCCACTTTGTCGATGATGTCCATCAGGTAGCTCAGACGGGTATCGACCACGCCGCTGGTGATCGCATCCCAACTGTACTGGTAGTCGGCGGAAGTGATCGGCGTGCCGTCATTCCAGGTCCAGTCCTGCCGCAGCGTGAAGGTGTAGACCAGGCCGTCATCCGAGACAGTCCAGTCCGAAACCAGCGCGTCCGGACGCCCCTTCTCATAGGTCGCCGTTTCCGGATTCACACCCACGAAGCCGGGGAAGATCAGGTTGATGATGCGGAAGGACGAAGTGTCGGTCGCCAGGATCGGATTCAGGTTGGCCGGATCGCCACCGAAGTTACCTTCGATGATGATTCCGCCCTGCCCCGGTTCCTGGGCCAGTGCCGGCACGATGAGCGCCACGATCAGCGCAATCGCCACGCCCAGAATACCAAAACGAACTAAACGCTTCATGCTGGACTCCTTAAATTTGAACGACAGACTTTGAGTGGTTCCCGTAACGACTGTCCATGAGGAACCGTTTTCAACCCTGCCCGGAGACGGTTGTTGTCTCACAATTGACTACAATACTCGCAAATCCCAGGCAAGGTTCAAAACTCTGTGGCAAAACTTACCACGGCGCAAGTGTAACATGCAGGTGAAAATTCGCAAAAAAAGAACCGCCCTATTTGGTCACATTGCCATAGAGCGGTTCTCGTGCATAGTTGCAAAACTGTACAAATCCGAATCGGCTTCATGGCCTGCCGCAAACAGGTTCGGATATTGCAATTTTCCTTGTCCCTTCAGTGGACATGGCTTTTCGGCGGCCGGACACTTTAGTTCTGGCGGCGCAAAACTCGATATCGACCTTACTTTTCGACCTACAAACAATCTATCGGGGCGGCGGGACTCGAACCCACGACCTCTTGCACCCCATGCAAGCGCGCTACCAGGCTGCGCCACGCCCCGTGGTTAGGTGAGCCAGTATAACGGAGCATCCCCACCCCCGCAAGACCGAACCCCGCCCTGTGCAAACTTCCCCCACGCTGATTCCCGGTGGCTGTCGCCGACCTTATGGACACACCAATAAGAGAACGCCTGGTTTTCGTAGGAGAGGACTAGCGCGCAGCGCGTATGTCCTCCCGCCCCCATCCGGCGATTTCTTTTTCACCGATCCATGCATCCCTCGCCGCACCACCAGGCTGTCACGTCACTCGGCAACGACACCAATCCTGGTTGATACCTGAACACAACCTGCCTGCTGGATCAAACCCCACTCACTGCGTGTAACCGTGTGAGAATCACCTTTTCATATCGTTAGACTCTTCTCACCATCTACAAACGCAAAGAAGAGACAAAATGTCACCCTTTCCGCCTCATTTTGTGCTATCGTAGCAGTACGCGGAGAAATGGCCCACAAACCGTATTTCTCTATAAACTATCAACCATGAACTATAAACTGCTTCCGCCGCACCTTCACAACCTATCGGATACGACTATCGCAATCCATTGCAGTTGCAAGAATCACGGAATTGCAACTGCAACAACTGCAACATTTGCAACTTTTCGCCGATTTGCATATGCGGTATTTGCAGCAACCCCTCCTTACATGCAAGGACATTGCCACCAATTTGCCGCTCTGCAACTGCCGCAATTGCCGCAAGAATCCGTCCGGCGTGGACGACTTGGACGACATTTCGGACTTTTCGTCCCATCGGGTTATCGGCTTCACTGACACTGACGACACTGACGACAATGACGACATTTCCGACAATTCGCAAGATTCTCACATTCTCATTCTTATCATTCTTATCGGATTTCTCATCGCCACTGCACAGAGCATTCTGTATGGGTAAAAGCTATAAGCTATCAGCTAAAAGCTACCCATAAACTATCAACTACAAACTCTTGCCATTTCCAACCCTGACGGCACTGACGCCATTGCCGCCATTTGCGCCAAACCCGCATTGACGCATCAACTATTCACCACAATTCATCACTTGTTCATTAACTCTACTCATCCCCTCCGCTTCGCGCTATAATGCCCCCACCGTCCGGTTGATCGAGGAGGCTGCGCGATGGAATCTACCCCCATCCGCCTCACGTCGATGGCTGCCTGCGCGGGTTGAGCGTCTAAGCTCGGCCCAGCCGACCTGGCGCAAGTCTTGCAGCCATTGAACGGGATTTTTCCCCCAACCGAATACCCTGCCCTGCTCGTCGGCCTCTCCGCGCCCGACGATGCGGCCGTCTATCGCCTAAACCCCGACCAGGCCATCATCTCCACCGTGGACTTCTTCCCTCCCGTCGTGGACGATCCCTACGACTTCGGAGCCATCGCGGCCGCCAACGCCCTCAGCGATATCTACGCGATGGGCGGAGAACCTATCATGGCGATCAATCTGGTCGCTTACCCCGACGGCCTCGGTCTGTCCCCCCTCACTGAAATCCTGCGCGGTGGAGCCGAGAAGGTACGGGAAGCCGGGGCGGTCATCGCGGGCGGCCACACCGTCACCGATAAGGAACCCAAGTACGGTCTCGCGGTCACGGGCACAGTTCACCCCGACCGGATCATCGCCAAGGGCGGTGCGCGTCCCGGAGATAAACTCATCCTGACCAAGCCGCTCGGCTCCGGTGTCATCACCACCGCCCTCAAGCGCGGTCTCGCCCACCCCGAACACGTCCAGGCTGCCGTAAGCATCATGAGCCGCCTGAACCGCGCTGCCTCCCGTCTGGCGGTCGCCGCCCAGGTTCACGCCATGACCGATATCACCGGCTACAGCCTGCTCGGTCACGCCCACGAAATGGCCCACCTGGGCGGCGTGGATTTCGTCTTCCGCTTCGATTCCTTCCTCTGGATGGACGGGGCCGCGGGCTATGCTGAGCAGGACATGTTCCCCGGCGGCATGGGCCGCAACCGCGATTATTTCTCCCCCTGGGTCACATTCGACAGCTCTATTTCCGAGGCCGAGCAGAACCTCCTCTTCGACCCGCAAACTTCGGGCGGCCTGCTCATGGCTGTCCCCTCGGAAAGAACGCCTGCCCTTCTGGAACAGCTTCGCGCGCATGGTGAATCAGCCTGTCTGGTCGGTTCGGTAGAACCGGGTGACGGCCACCTCCACCTGCTTCGCTGAGCTGTGGCTGGAACCAGGGCTTTTGCGCTCCTTCAAATTCTGGTTTAGTATGTCTTCGGTTTGAATAGGTCAGCCACCGGTCATAGGAGGCTCCGATGAGTACCTTTCCTTCCCCCGTGCCCAAACCGGCCACCGCGGGCCGAGGACAGCTTGCCATTGCCCGAACCCGCTCCGCCTACATCAACGTCCGTAACGGCCCAGGAACCAACTACCGCGATGTCAACGATGTGCGGAACAATACCGTCATCGTCTACTTCCCCGCATCCCAGACCGCCGATGGTTGGCTCTGGATCGAGCAGGGAACTGTGGGCGGCTGGGTCTCCAATACCGTCATCTCCTTCGAGAACATCAGCGGCCCTCTTCCCACCAATACCCGTCCCGCCACACCCTACGACGGCAAGATCGGCATCTGGCATTGGAAGGGTGACGTTCTCCCCGAAAACACCATTGATGATGTCGCCCGCAACATCAAAAATGCAGCCCCACACGTCAGCCAACTGTGGGTCAAGATCAGCGACGCGACCAACCGCGATGGAGCGCAGTGGCAGGGCTACTGGGATACCAAACGCGCCTTAGCCATCGACGGTCCTCAGAGCATCGACCGCTGGGTGCAAACCCTTGCGAAGTACGGTATCGAATTCCACGCCTGGTGTGTGCCGAAAGGCACGCACATCGACGCCGAAACCAATATCATCATCCAGGCCTGCAAACGCCCTGGGGTTCGTTCTCTGATCATTGATGTAGAACCCTTCAACGGCTTCTGGCAGGGTGGTGCTGAGGGGATACGCCCCTTCATGACCCGGATTCGCCGCGCCCTGCCCGGCTCGTTCCACATCGGCATGGGTGTTGATCCTCGCCGGCATCACTTCGACTCGATCTTCCCGCGCGAGTGGTTCCCCTTCATCAACAGCATCCATCCGATGGCCTACTGGGCCACTTTCCGCCGCACACCAGAAGAAGTGCTGCGCGAAACCTATGAAATCTGGGGCAGCTACGGCCGTCCCATCATTCCAATCCTGGATAGCGACGCCGACCCAGACGATATGGCCGCAGCCATCACCCTGGCAACCCAGCGTCACCGCGCTATGGGTCTGAGTTGGTGGCGTCTCGGAACCATCAGCCCAGCCGGATGGCGAGCCATTAACCAACCCATTGCGGTCGGCAATCCGCCCAGTACCCCCCCCCCCGCCGGGTTCCATCGGCCAGGAAATCATTGTTCGGCTAGGTCAGCCCGGCTTCGCCAGCGGCAGCTATACCGCTGAACCCGGCTTCGAGCAGTTCCAGAATGCCTGGGGTTGGCAGGTTCCCTATAGAACCACATCCGCTCAAACCAGCAGCGTGTGGGCGCGTTACAGCCCCGGCATCAGCGTATCTGGGCGGTATGAGATTGCCGCCTTCATCCCCGGCCGCCACTCCACCACCCAGAATGCCCGCTATAAGATTGCTGGTGTCAAAGGGTCATCCACCGAACTGATTGTGAACGTCGATCAGTCCCGCTATAGCAATGACTGGGTTCCGCTGGGAGTCTTCGAACTTCAAAGCACCACAGTCGGCGCTGGAACAGTGTCGCTCAATGACCTCACCGGCGAATCGGGCCGTGAGATCGCGTTCGACGCAATCCGCTTCCGCCAGCTTATCGCGTCCCCCCCAGCCAGTGGT
>JAEUQZ010000289.1 GCA_016788965.1 Anaerolineae bacterium
GTGAAGAAGCGCAGGCGGCCTACGACTACTTCTCGTCGCTCGACCCCAAGCCGGATGTCATCATTCTGTATGCCTCGGCGGACGCGGAACTGCTCCGCAGCCAACTGGCCGAAGATGAAATCCCGGCGCTGATCTCGGCGGGATCAGTCGAAGGGCTGTACGGCGAAGATGGCGCTACGCCCGGCTGGGTGTACGCGACCAACCCGCTGTATGCCGATCAGCTGGGTTCGTTCTGCCAGTTCGCGGGCGCGGCCAGCGAGATGTTCCCGAACCCGACCATCGGCTATATAAGCTGGCCGGGGGCGTTCGGCGAAGCGGCTTACACGCCGGAAACCATCGCCTACTGCGCGGCTCAGGGCGTGACGGTGCTGGATACGCCGGAATACTTCCTGCCGACGGCGACCGACATCACCACCAACGTCCAGAACCTGGTGGACGCGGGCGCGAACATCCTCTACACCAACTCGCTCGCCAGCGGCCCGGCCATCATCGCCAAGACGATTGTCGATCTGGGCCTGGAAGGTGAAGTCAAGCTGGCCGGGGTCAACTGGGCGCTGGATACGAGCGTCGGCCTGTTGGGCCAGCGGACGCTGGGCGCTACCGGTCTGCCTTCGACCAATGGCCTGGTGGCCTCGCTGCCCTTCGCCTGGTGGACGGAACGCCAGAATCCGGGCGTCGCTTTCGTCACCGAGCAGGCTGACGCCAACCAGCGCGCCCCGCAGATTCGCAACATCGCCTACCTGCTGGGCTTCTCGCTGGTGGATACCTACCTGGAAATGTACATCCAGACCGTCAACCGCGTGGGCAGCCTGGATGCCGTCAACGGCGCCGAGATGAAGACCACGCTGGACAGCCTGAACTACTCGC
This sequence comes from Anaerolineae bacterium, assembly GCA_016788965.1. Lineage (GTDB taxonomy): Bacteria > Chloroflexota > Anaerolineae > Aggregatilineales > Phototrophicaceae > CFX2. Next base: position 868 of record JAEUQZ010000289.1, read on the forward strand.
CGCTGAACCTGTACACGATCAACTACCAGGGCGGCGCGATCCGGGCACTGCCGGACAACCGCATCGCCATGATGGCCTACCTGAACGCGACGGGTGACGGCCCGGCGACTTCGGCTCAGGACGCCATGCTGATCGATGGCCCCGATGGCAACAAGTTCTTCGTGCCGATTGCCATCCCGCTGACAGAATTCGCCCCGGCTCCGGATCTGCGTCCGGGCGGCGCGGACGTACCGTAAGTGAAGATGCCCCGTCGTGAGAATCGCGGCGGGGTGTTGACAGTCAACGAGGGACACGACCAACGTGTCCCTATGACCTGCTCTGTTGCAGAGATACAGGCCCTCACCCCCTGGCCGCCTCTCCCGAACGCGGAGTACCGCTGGGAGAGGGGGAAAATCAAGCCCGATGCAGGTGGTCGCCATATGACTTTGTGATACCTGCAACAGAGCACCTCTGACCCAATAGATCAATAAGGTTCTGGTTCGATGCTGAACGTCAACAATATCGAAGTGATTTATAACAGCGTGATCCTGGTGCTGCGGGGCATTTCGTTCCAGGTGGAATCGGGCAAGATCGTGGCGCTGCTGGGGCCGAACGGAGCCGGCAAATCGACGACGCTCAAGGCCATCAGCGGCCTGCTGCGGACGGAGATGGGCGAGGTCACGCGCGGCAGCATCACCTGGAACGGCGAGACTATCGAGAAGCTGAGCGCCGAAGATGTCGTCCGCAAGGGCATCTATCAGGTGATCGAGGGTCGCCCGATCTTCACGCACCTGACGGTCGAGGAAAACCTGCACATCGGCTCGATGACGTATCACGGTGGGCGTTACTTCAAGTCCGATCTAGAGCGGGTCTTCACCTACCTGCCCCGCCTGAAGGATTTGCGGAAGCGCACCAGCGGGTATCTTTCCGGCGGCGAGCAGCAGATGATGGTCATCGGGCGGGCGCTGCTGGGACATCCCAAGCTGATGATGCTGGATGAGCCGTCGCTCGGCCTCGCCCCGATGCTGGTGGCGGAAATCTTCCAGATCGTCAGAGAGATCAACCAGAAGGAGCAGGTGTCGGTTCTGCTGGTGGAGCAGAATGCCCGCGCGGCGCTGGGGCTGGCCGATTACGGCTATGTGATGGAACAGGGGCGCATCGTGCTGGATGGGCCGGGGGCACAGCTCCGCGAGAATGAGGACATCAAGGAGTTCTATCTGGGGTTGAGCAGCAGCGGCGAGCGCAAGAGCTACCGTGATGTGAAGCATTACAAGCGGCGTAAACGCTGGTTGGGGTAGAATGCGCGATTACCACATCAACATCTTCTACAGTGAAGAAGATGGCGAGTACGTCGCGGACATCCCCGACCTGGAACCCTGTTCGGCAACCGGGAAGACCGCCGAAGAAGCCTTGCATGAAGTTCTGATTGCAAAGGAACTCTGGCTCGAAGTGGCGCGTGAGGAAGGGATGCCCATCCCAGAACCGCGCTACCGTCCAGCCATTTATGCGTTGGTTCCGCGTCCGAATCCGTAAGAAGGAGAACAGATTGACGACTCTTGACGCCCGCATTCGTGATCTGGTCGCCCATGCCTATACCCATGCCCCGGCCATCAAGGGGATACTGAGTGCCGCCGGACTGACGCCGGCCGATATTCAGGGCGCGTCCGATCTGGCGAAGATTCCTGTGACCAGCAAAGACGCGCTGGTGAAGATTCATCAGGAGAATCCGCCCTTCGGCGGCTTCCTGGCGGTGGAGATGGACTCGCTGCCGCGCATCTACATCTCGCCGGGGCCGATCTTCGACCCGCAGCCGCCCAACCCGGAAGGCGCGGAGGCGGCGCTGGCTCCGTTCCAGTATGTCGGCTTTGGACGGGGCGACCGGGTGCTGAATACGTTCATGTACCACCTTGTCCCGGCGGGTCTGCTGCTGGATGAGGCGCTGCGGGCCTGCGGCGCGACAGTCATCCCAACCGGGCCGGGCAACACCGATTACCAGATCGAGATCATGACCAAGCTGGGGGCGACCGGGTTCGTCGGGCAGCCGAGCTATTTGGGGATCATGCTGGATCGGGCGAACGAACTGGGCATCCCGAAAGACAAGATCACGCTGAAGAAGGCGCTGTTCTCTGCTGAGCCGTACACGCTCCAGCAGCGGTTCCGCTTCGAGGGCGAGTACGGCATGAAGACAACTTCGGCCTACGGCACGGCTGATCTGGGCGTGATCGGCTACACGCGCGAGGGCGTCGAGGGATTCTGCCTGTTGGACAGCATCTACGCGGAAATTTGCGATCCGGCCACCGGGCAGCCCTTAGAAGCGGGCAGCACGGGCGAGATCGTGGTGACGACGTTCAACAAGGCCTACCCGCTGGTGCGGTTCGGCACGGGCGATCTGGGGGCGCTGGCAGCGGTTCCCGCGCCGGAGTGCGGCGCTGGACAGCAGCTCCTGGGAATTTACGGGCGCAGCGGCGGCGCGGTCAAGGTGCGCGGCATGTTCCTGCATCCCGACAGCCTGGGACGGGCGAAGGTCTTCTTTCCACAGATCAAGCACATCCAGGCGGTCATCACGCGGCCAGGAAACAAGGACTATGTGACGGTGCTGCTGGAAATGCAGCCCGGTGAAAGCGGCGAGAGCATCGGCGCGATGATCCAGCAGCTTGCGGAGCAGGCCATCCGGCTGCGGATCGATGAGGTCAAGGTCGTGCCGGAGGGGACGATCAATCCGAGCGAACGCGCCGTCAAAGATGAGCGGGAGTGGGAATGAACCGTGAACAGGATCGCCCCGTAGAAGTTCGCATCCATGACGGGTTTGTGTCAGTAACATTGGCCGATGGCCGCATCATCAGCAACCCGTTGACATGGCATCCGTGGCTGGAACAGGCGACGCCTTCGCAGCAGGTGCATGTCGAACTGCACGCCTTGAGCGTCGATTGGCCTGATCTCGACGAGGGACTGGACATCCAGGGGATGCTGAGCGGCATCCCTTCGGCTCCGCCCGTCAAAAGCTGAATACAGGGTTTCTATGCCCAGCTTCATCCCAGGGATTGAACTGAGCCGGCGCTTCTATGTCGAGGCGGTGCAGCCGATCCTGGAGCGGCGCTGGCCGGGTCTGCCTCACGCGGCGGCGTTGATCGGGAGCGGCAGCGAGGCGCTGGGCTACGATGACGAGACCTCGACCGATCACTGGTGGGGGCCGATGGTCACGCTGTTCGTGCAGGAGGCCGACCTTCCCCTGGAGGCCGCCATCCGTCAGCGCATGGCTGAGGAACTGCCGCCGACCGTCGCAGGCTACCCGGTGAACTTCGGCGACTCGCCCGCTGACCCCGGCATGGATGTCATGCAGTTCAAAGCACAACCGCCCTTCAAGCACCATGTTTTCGTCAACACGGTGAAGGGGTTCACCCGCGCCGTCCTGAACTGGGAGCCGGATGATCCGCTGACGGCGGCGGACTGGCTGAGCATCCCGGCGCAAAGCCTGCTGGAAGTCACGGCGGGAGCCGTCCATCATGATGGCATCGGGGCGCTGACGGCGCTGCGCGAGCGGCTGGCCTGGTATCCGCGGGATGTGTGGCTGTATCTGCTGGCGAGCGGCTGGGAGCGGATCGGCGAAGAGGAACACCTGATGCCGCGAGCGGGTTCACGCGGGGATGAACTCGGCTCGGCGTTGATTGGCTCGCGGCTGGCGCGGGATGCGATGATGCTGGCTTTCCTGATGGAGCGGCGCTACCCGCCCTATCCGAAGTGGTTCGGCACGGCCTTCATGCGGCTGGACTCGGCGCGGCGGCTCGCACCGGCACTGCGGCGGGCGCAGACAGCCAGCGATTGGCAGACGCGCGGGGCGGCGCTGGGGGAGGCGTTTTCGATCCTGGCGGAGATGCACAACGCGCTGGGCATCACCGACCCGCTGCCCACGGCGACGACAGCATTCTTCGGGCGGCCGTTCCAGGTGATTCAGGGACACCGCTTCGCCGAGGCGATCCGGGCGCGAATCAGCGACCCGGAAGTGCAGGCCATCGCCGGGCGCGGCTTGATCGGCAGCATCGACCAGTTCAGCGACAGCACCGATCTGCATGAAGCCGCCCATCTGCGTCCGGCGGTGCGTGGGCTGTATGGTTAGAGTGGCAGTCTACCCTTGCTGAATTAGCTCAAATGTTCTATACTTAGAGGCATCGGCAGACGAATCGGGAGAGTGCGCCATGCGCCAGCCGGATGCTCCTCGTTACGAAGATGTGTACACCCACTTGTTCCGCCAGCCTCAGCCACAGCGCATCCAGATCGGTTCCAGCCAGGCGGATATCCTCCAGCCCGCGCGGGGATTCCTGGAAGGCTTCGACCTGACGATGCAGACGCAGGTCGGCTGTCCAGCGGGCTGCTTTTTCTGCTATGTCCCGGCGGGGCGGATGCTGACTCCGTCCGACCTGCGCGGGTCGCGCGGGGAACGCTGGGGCTTCGAGGTGCGGCGCAAGCGCGATGTTCACAAGAAGCTGCGCTATCACCTGGAACGCGGGCATCTGGCCGGCAAGACGATTTATTGGAGCGGCGTCACCGACCCTTATGCCACGCCCGCGCAGGAGACGCGCGGCATCTGGGGGCTGTTGAACGCCGCGCCTGCCGAGCAGCGTCCGCGCCGGATCGTGATCCAGACGCGGTTCCGCCCCGACCGCGACACGGAAGCCATCGCGCAGTACAGCCAGGCCACGACCGCAGCCGACGGTGGCCCGGCGGTGGTGGTCAGCGCCAGCATTGGAACCGATCAGGACGAGTTCATCCGCGCCTGGGAACGGGCCGCGCCCAGCTTCGGCCAGCGGATGGATGCCATCCGGCGGCTGCGGGAGGCGGGGGTGTTCGTCGTGCCGACGTTGAGTCCGTTCGGCTTCTGGGGGGACTTGAGCGGCACGCTGGAGGCTTTCCGGTCGTGGAGCATCCCGTTCATCACGGTGCTGTTCTTCAAGCGGAATACGCCGTCCTCGAACACGCCGCCGCGCTTCCTGACCTATCTGGAGCGGCACTACCCCACGCTGCTCGATCCGCACTGGCAGGCCGAGCAGCTTCACCGGATGCGGCAGGCCTATGGACGGAGCCGGGTGCTGCCGGGCAAGGTCGGCTTCACAGCGCTGACCACGCCGCATCAGGTCATGTGATGGCAATACGTGGATATTTTGTTCGATCCGCGCCTGCATACAATGAGAGAGTCGTCCGATCCATGGGCGGCTCTGCTTTCCAACTAGGTCAGGATGAAGGGCATTGAGCAAGAAACAGGCGTGGGTGGCGTTCTGGGTATTGGCATTGATCTGGGGATCCTCGTTTCTGTTCATCCGCATCGGCGTGGAGCAGCTTGCTCCATTTCAACTGGTCTTCATCCGCACTGTGATCGCGGCTGTAGGGCTGAACATCGTGCTGCTGCTGCGGGGTAAGCGGCTGCCGATGGATTGGGCGGGCATCCGGCCGCTGCTCGTCCTGGGTGTGGTCAACACCGTCGTTCCATTTGCGCTGATTACCTGGGGCGAACAGTACATTGAAAGCGGGCTGGCGAGTGTCCTGCAAGGGACGGCGGCGCTGTTCACGCTGCTGATCGCCCACTTTGTATTCGCGGACGAACGCATCACCACGCGCAAGATTTTCGGGTTGGTGATGGGATTCGTGGGTGTGGTCATCCTGGCGAGCCGCAGCACGGGCGAAGAAGGCGCGCTCACTGGGGACGCGCTGCTGCATCTGCTCGGCCAACTGGCGATTGTGGCGGCTTCGTTCTGCTACGGCATCGGGGGAACGTACAGCCGCAAGGTCATCCAGAACCGGTTGGAACCCATCGTTGTGGCGGCCGGGGCGATGACCGTGGCGGCCATCGTCACCGGGATCATCACCTACGCCTCGCCGCTGCTGGGTGGGCCGCAGCCGCTCGCCTACACCGCGCTGGAACCGCGCGTGCTGATGGCGGTGCTGACGCTGGGCTTCTTGAATACCCTGATCGCGTA
>JAEUQZ010000028.1 GCA_016788965.1 Anaerolineae bacterium
CTATGGTCAGCGCCGGGCAGACCCGCGCCGAAATCGTGGCCGGGCAGATTCGACAGGCGATCCGCGCCGGAGCTTATGTCAGCGGGGAACGCCTGCTGGAACTGACGCTGGCCGAGCGGCTGAAGGTCAGCCAGAACACGATCCGCGACGCGCTGCGGCTGCTGGAAGCGGAAGGCTGGGTGGTCAAACACGCGCGGCACGGCGTGTATGTACGTTCCTTCACGCACGATCAGGCAGCGGAACTGTTCACGCTGTGGGAGGTAATTGGCAGTCTGGCGCTGCGCTGGACGCTGGAATCGGCCAACCGCAAAGACCTGGCCCAACTGCGCCGCCTGATTCAATCGGCGCGGAAGGAGACACTGGCCGGCGCGATTGAAGAGGCGGTGGAAGCGACCTTCGGCTTTCACCTGCTGATGGCCGATTTGTGCGGGCGGTCACAGACCGCTGAAATCCTGCGGACGCTCCTCAACCGAATCTACATCCTGGAGATGGTGCGGCAGATGCGCGCTCCGCGCAGCCTGCACGCCCATGAAGCCCAACTGCTGCTTTACGAGAAACTGGTCACGCTGATGGAAGCTGGCAACGCTGGCGATGCCGAAGCGCTGCTGGAGTATCTGATCCGCTCGGAAGCGGAGACGCTGCTGCCGCTGCTCAGGTGAAGGGGGTGCATGTCCGGTTAGAGGTGTTCTGTTCTCGGACGCCAAGAATGGCGTCCCTACCAGACGGGAAACGCGGGGACGGACTTCTGCCAGTCCGCCAGCGATGAATTTTGCCCCCAAGCTGAAATGCACTCGTTGAACGGCATCAGCCTTCGCTGATCCGGCAAGTGTGGCTGTCGCAGACGGGCGCGCCCACCCAGCGGTTGATCCGATAGCGGTTGCGGGCGACGAAGCGGTAGGCACGGTCGCCCAGACGATCCATGCCGGGCAGGTTCAAGAGCAGCCAGAGCGGGAAGGTCAGCGGCAGGACTTTCAGCATGTGCTTGACGGCTGGGAAACCGGCCAGGATGGTTCCGTCGGGCGCGATCAGGTGCATCTGGCCCATGGCGGCTTCATAGGACACCTGGGGATACTGCTGGCCGAGCGTCTCCGGTTGGTGGAGGTCGAGGAATTGGATGTGCCTGAACCAGTCCAGGGCGCTGTAGAAGCGTTTGGACTGGGTGCAGATGACACACTGGCCGTCGTAGATCACTGTGAGGGTCATGACACGCTTCCAACTCGGATACGAATTGGTCGGGATGATAGCGGATCGGGATGAGTATCCGGTGAAGGCAGACTCAATAAGCGCCGTGACGGAGGAGGACGCGCGGGACGGTCATCATCAAAATCTGGGCGTCCAGGCCGACCGACCAGTTTTCGATGTAGTAGATGTCGAGCAGGCACATCTCGTCGAAGGTCAGATCGCTGCGGCCCGAGACCTGCCAGAGGCCGGTCAAGCCGGGGAGGGTCTGGAGGCGCTGCATGTGCCAGGGTTGGTAGAGGGCGACCTCATCGGGCGTCGGGGGACGCGGCCCGACCAGACTCATCTGGCCGCGCAGCACGTTGAACAGATTAGGTAGTTCGTCGATGCTGGTGGCGCGGATGAAGCGTCCGACGCGGGTGATGCGCGGATCGTTCTTGATCTTGGGGTGGCGCGGGTCTTCACCGGAATCCCGAACCAACTGTTCCCGGAACTTGTCGGCATCAGGGATCATGCTGCGGAATTTGATCATGTTGAACGGCTTGCCGTTCAGCCCGATGCGCTTCTGGCTGTAGAGGACCGGCCCCGGCCCTTCCAGGCGGATCGCCAGCGCGACCAGGGCGAAGAGCGTCAGCCAGATGGGAGCCAGCAGCACGATGATGCCGAGGTCGATGGCGCGTTTGACGAAGCGCTGATGCCCCTGGAGTTCGACCTCGCCGCTGACCCCCAGGAGCGGGATGCCGTCGATGTTCTCGATCTGCACCTGGCGAAGATTCAGTTGGAACACATCGGGGACGACGCGCACCTCGACGCCCGCTTTCCGGCAGATCTGCACGAGTTCGAGGATGCGTTCGTGCTGGCTCCAGGGCAGCGTGATGATGGCGGCATCGACCTGATTGGCGCGGAGGGTTTCGCGGAGGTTCTTCAAGCCGCCTAAGCCTTTCAAGCGGCCCAAGTCCTGGGCGGCGCGTTCGGGGTCGTCATCGACATAGCCGACCGGGACGTAGCCGAGTTCCTTGCGGGCGATCATCGTCCGCAGGACCGACATGGCGACTTCCCCGGCTCCGATCATCAGCACGCGCTGGACGCCGATACCTTTGCTCCGCAGATAAGCCTGGGCGATGCGGCGGGTGGCGCGGACGAGCGCGAGCAGGACAATGCTGATGACGGCGACGTACAGAGCCATCAAACGGCTGAAGACGAGCGGTTGGAAGATGAAGTAGAGGCCGAACAGCACGACGGTCGAATTGGTCACGCCATTGATGACGGCGTAGACCTCTTCCCAGTAGGAGCGGCCGCGGTTGCTTTTGTAGAGGCCGCTGGCGCGGTAGTTGACGTAGACCATCGCGGCGAAGACGGCCGCATAGGGCAAGTACGGCTCAAAGGGAGCGCGGTTGACTTCAAAGACCGGGCGAATCAATTGGAGTTCGTAGCGGGCGTAGTAGGCAATGATGAAGGCGACGAGGACGAGCAGCAGGTCCAGGAGTGAATAGAAATTCCTGGGCATATGGAACTTGCGGTTCCGTCCCAACGTGTCTGGCTTTGTCCCGCTCATGTTTCCCAACTACAGTGCTTTACCCCATCAAGGCCTGACGGTAACTGGCGACGGTACATTCGGCGGCGCGGCTCCACTGAAACTGACCGGCCTGCTGAAGTCCGCGTTCACGGGCAGCCTGCCGCCAGCGGTCATCCTCAGCCGCGCGGGCGAGGGCGGCTGTCCAGGCGGATTCGTCCTGGGGCGGGAGGCACAACCCGGCGGTTCCGGCCACTTCTGGCAGCGAGGTGACGTTGGAGACGATCACGGGCATGCCGCAGGCCATCGCTTCCAGGACGGGCAGGCCAAAGCCTTCATAGACTGACGGATAGACGAAGGCTTCGGCGCTATTGTACCAGAGTGGGAGGTCTTCGACAGGGACGTAGCCGGGGAAGCGCACCTGCCCTTCCAGATCAAGCAGGCTGACGGCCTCGAAGATGGGCTGGTAGTCCCAGCCTTTGCCGCCCGCAAGGACGAGTGGGAGTCGAGCGGCGGGCGGGAGGGCAGCATAGGCGCGGAGGAGCATGGGCAGGTTCTTGCGGGGTTCGAGCGTGCCGAGGAACAGCCAGAAACGGTCGGGCAGGCTGTTGGCCGCGCGGAAGGCGCGGATCTGTTCGGCGGGGAGGGGGCGATAGGCGCGGGTGTCGTAGCCGGGCAGGGCAATATCGATCTTGCCGGGTGGGATGCCCAGGGCGGCAGTGAGGTCGCGGGCGGTGCTTTGCGAGATGGCGATGACGCGGCGGGCACGCTGGCAGGAGAGGCGGGTGAAGAGCCGCAAGTACAGGCGGCGGGCAGCGGGCAGGACCTGGGGGAAATGGATGAAGCTGAGATCATAGACCGTAACGACGCTGGGGCGGGAGAGGATCATGGGCGAGACGAAGGCCAGGGCGTGGATCAGGTCGAAGTCGCTCATCTGCCAGGGTTGGGCCAACTGCTCCCAGAGGATGCGGCGGAGAGGATGGCCGGTATCCCAGCGGGAACGGCGCAGGTCGATGCCCTCGAAGGCGGCGCGGCTGGACGGGCCGAGCAGAGCGGTGAAGCGCCAATCGGGCGGGGCAGCGGCCTTGAGGTTCGCCAGGACGTGGAAGATATAGCCGTGGATGCCCGCCGAGCGGTATCCGGCTGTGCCAGAGAGCAGGTGCGCGTTCAAGCCGATGTGCGTCATGGGGTAAGATTGTAGCGGGCGAGGGCCGGAACCAGAAGATGCAGCCGCGTAGGAGGCCAGGTGGAGATCATTACGGCGGAGAACGCCAGCAAACTGAAACAGATTGGGCAGGCAGCACAGGCGTGGATCACCGAGGTGGTCTGGTCGCCGAATGGGCGGGCGCTGGCCGCAGCCGGGGCGGATGGCATCCGGCTATACGAGGCGGACGCGATGCGGGTTGGCGGTGTGCTGAAGGGGCACGACGGGCCGGTCAAGGGGATCGCGGTCAGCCCAGATGGAGGCTGGGTCGCTTCGGCGGGGGCGGATACTACGGCGCGGCTGTGGAAGCTACGGGCGGGGGCGGCGCAGACAATCCTGCGGGGGCACAGCGACGCAGTGAACGCCGTGGCCTTCAGCCCGGATGGGCAGCGGGTGGCTACGGCCAGCGCGGATCAGACGGCGCGGTTATGGACGTTGGAGGGGGAGCAAATTGGACTTCTGCGGGGGCACACAGACGAAGTGACGGCTGTGGTCTTCTGCGGAGCGGAGCGCGTGATCACGGGGAGTTGGGATCAGCAGATCAGGGTATGGGACGCGGCCAGCGGGAAATGTTTGCGGGTGATGGAGCATGAGAGCTGGGTGCGGCATCTCGCCGCGCTGCCGGAGCGAGGATGGGCGGCTTCGGCCAGCCGGGACGGTACGGCGCGGGTCTGGGAGGTGGAGAGCGGGCGGGAGGCGCTGCGGCTGCTGGCCCACGCCGGCGGGGCGGATGCGGTCGCGTTCAGCCCGGATGGGAGGATGCTGGCAACCGGGGGACGGGATCAGACGATGAAGCTGTGGGCGCTGCCGGAGGGGAGGCCGCTGCATGTCCTGCGGGGACACGAGAAGCCGGTGTTGACGGTGGCCTTCAGCCCGGATGGGAGGCGGTTGGCTTCGGGGAGCGGGGACAATACGGTGCGGCAGTGGGGGATTGTATAGAATTGAGATAGAGTTGACGTTTTGTAGTTTGCGGTTAATGGAGCCATGCGGTTGTGGGTGAGGATCGGGATGATGCCCAATCTGCATACTCAGCGTGGTGATTTACGACCGCATTAGAAACAAACGGGGCCGGTACAAGACCGGCCCCATTGATTCAAGCGAGATGCTTACCTGCTGGACATCACCGCGCCGAGCGTGACGCAGGCGTTGCAGGTGTTGTTCGGGCGGATGATGGCATATCCGGCCTGCGGATCCGCGCCGTAGTCGGTCGCGTCCACGTTCCAGATAATCATCAGGCGGACGCGGCGGCTGTCCCGTGCCAGACGGGCGGCCTCGGCCAACCAGACGGCCTGATCCTGCGCGGTCACATTGGCTGCCCAGGAGAAGGCCGCCGGCAGCGGGCCGTAGCCTTCCGAGGAGAGATAGCCGAGTTCGGTGAAGCACAGCGGACGGCTGGGGAACACACTCGAATACAGGTTGACCATGCCCTGATAGTAGCGCGAGTAGTGCGACGAATTGCCGCGTGGGTCGCCACTGGTGCGGCTGGGCGAGAGGATGCCTTCGTTGTAGTGCAGCCCCACGCAGTCCATGCTGTTGGCCGCGCCGGCCTGCGCCATCTGCCGGATGAAGACATCGTCATCGCAGCCATCCGCCGCGCAGCGCCCACCGAAGAAGCCGGTCGGGGCGGGAGCGCCGCTGACGACCAGGACGTTGCCGTTGGCACGCTTGATCGCGCCGTAGGCCGCCGCGAGCATCTGGGCATAGTTCGAGCCGCTGATCATCCCGCTCGGCCATTCGCGGTTGATGTTCGGCTCATTCCAGACTTCGATGGCATCCGGGCCAAGCTGAGCCACGCCGCCGAGGAAATTGGCGAAGTTCTGGTAATACTGGGTCGGGTTGGCACGGAGCTGATCCGGCGATCCCAGCACCGCCAGCAGAACCTTGAAGCCCTTGCTGCGGGCGGAGTCAATCGCGCCCTGGGCGAAACTGGGCGGGGCGCTGCCATCCCAACGAATCTGAATCTTGGCCCAGGTCATGCCGGCGCCGCGCATCTGCGCTGGATAGCCGAAGCCGAGGACATGCCCCCCCAACTCGAAGCCGCCGGAAATCGGCACAGGCGGCGGGGTCGGTTGGCCGCCGGGTGGCGGTTGAGTCGGCGGCAGCGGCGATCCGCTGATCGTCAACACCTGCCCGACGAAGATGCGGTTCGGATTGGCGATGCGGTTGCGCGAGGCCAGATCGGACACGGTGGTATTGAAGCGCCGGGCAATAGTGCCGAGCGTATCGCCGCGCTGCACGGTGTACTGGATGATCTGACCACCCGGTACAGGCGTGGTTCCCGGAACAGGTGTAGACGGAACGGCCGTCGGGCCGGGGGGCGGACTGCCTGGGACGGGGATAATCAAACGCTGGCCGACGAAGATCAGGTTGAAGTTGCTGATGCCGTTGCGTTGGGCGATGTTCGCCATCGACACGCCGTAGCGCAGCGAAATGCGGAAGAGGTTCTCCCCTGCCTGGACGACATGTACCGTCTCACCGGGTGCTTGTTGGGCCTGGACGGTCGTGCTGATGAGCAGAGTCATCAGGACCGCCAGCGTGATCAAAAGGATGAAACGACGCATAAGGACTCCTTTCCGAGCCTGGGTTGGAAAAATGTTTGTCTGCTTTTCGAGCATTGTAGCACGTTCGTTGCGAATGCAACACTCAGGCGGAAAACAGAGGCGCATTTCACTTTCGTGCGTGCCTGTCCAGAACCTGAGTTCACTTGTTGACCGTACAGGTATAACTCAAAATGCACCCACCCTATAAGCTGCGTAGTTCAATCGCTCGGGCGAGTCGCGGGGTCGATCCCGAAGTCGTCCGCTGTGAATCGGGTGATGTCTGCGGCGATGTGGCGCAGGGCCTGGCGGAGTTCAGGCGGGTGAAGGACGGTGAACGGGCAGCCCAGCCGAATCAAGGTGCGGGCCATGTCGTCCAGGTCACGGATGGAGGCGCGGAGGCGCACCCGACTCCCCTCCTGCACCAGGGTCGCCAGGGCGCGGGGAATGTCCCGGCGGGCGGCTTCCAGGGAGGTCTCCAGCAGCACGGTCACAGTCCATTCGTCGGGGATGGCTTCAAACGACGTGAGCATGTAGTCGAAGGCATCGAAGTCAGCGGGCGGAGAAAAAGCCGTCTCGGTCAACTCGGCGGACTGCATCCGATCCAGACGGAAGACGCGCAGCCCGCCGCGCAAATGGCAGCAGCCGACGGTGTACCAATGATCCTCGTGGAAGATGACCGCGTAGGGGTCAAACAGGCGGTCGGTCTCCCCGGATGAGGCGTAGCGCAGCCGCACCTGACGAGTTCGGCTGCTGGCAATGCTCAGGGTCGTCAGGATGTCGCCTGCGATCATGGCATCCGGGGAGGGTTCTTCCAGGCGGAGCGCCTCTTGCAGCCCACGCAGTTGATCGCGCAGGAGCAGCGGCAGCACCCGCTCGATCTTCGCCAGGGCGCTTTCGACCGCGCTGCCGACCCCAGCCAGCGCCGAACGCCGCGCCAGCAGCAGACCGACGGTCAGCACCAGCACCTCGTCGTCGGTGAACATGAGCGGCGGCAGCTTGTAACCAGGGCGCAGCGCATAGCCGCCACAGCGTCCAATTTCTGATTCAATCGGAATGCCGATGTCTTGCAGCGTGGTGATGTAGCGGCGGATGGTGCGGACATCAACCTCCAGACGCCGGGCGAGATCGCGTCCGCTGAGCTGCCCATGGGTTTGCAGCAGCTCCAATACAGCCAGCACTTTGGCGGTGGGATGGTAGACCATCGGTCCGTTGTTCTCCCGGCCAATGCGCCTCAAAAACAGAAACGCGAGGCATGAATTTCAATGAGGACTGATTCTGTCCTCCTTTTCCGGTAAAGTCAAAATAGATGATGTGAATAGAAGGAGGCAGGATCATGCACAAGCTCACGACTCGGCAGGTTCAACAGGCAGCGGATTTCCTCAAGAACCGGGCACGCCCTCTGGAACGTGCCCGCTACGCCTATCATTTCGAGCAGGCTCCGGCTGAAGCGGTGCTGACCGAACTGGCGCATTTCCAGAATGCGGATGGCGGTTTCGGTCACGGATTGGAAGCGGATATCCGCCTGCTGGATTCGTCGGTCATCGCCACCACAGTGGCCTTTCAAAGGCTCCTCGAACTGAACACTCCCGCTGACCATCCGCTCGTCGTGCAGGGCTGCCGCTATCTGCGCGAGACCTATAACGCGCAGGCGCACAACTGGCCGATCATCCCGGCCAATGTGGACGATGCGCCTCATGCTGATTGGTGGACGGCAGAAGACGACCTGATGAGCCGGCTGATCAATCCCCGCGCCGAGGTACTCGGTTATCTCTACGACTATGCCGCGCACTTCCCGGCGGCGATGCGTGAGGAACTGACCGGATCGGTCATCGTTCACCTGCTGAGCCAGCCGGATGAGATGGAAATGCATGATCTGCTGTGCGCCCTGCGGCTGCTGGACACCCGGACGCTGCCGGACAGTGTTCGCCAACCGCTGCGGGATAAGCTGAAGCGGGCGGTTCAGCACAACGTCACCCGCGATCCTGAAGGCTGGCGCGGCTATGGGCTGCCGCCGCTGGCGGTCGTCAGGTCGCCGGACTCGCCCTTCGCGGTTCTGTTCAAGGACGAAATTCCGGTGAACCTGGATTTCATCGTCGAACAGCAGGGCGCGGATGGAAGCTGGGGGCCGGCCTGGAGCTGGTCGGAACGCTGGCCGGACGCCTGGAAGCAGGCCGAAAACGATTGGCGCGGCGTGCTGACGCTGGACAACCTGCGGCTGCTGAAAGCGTTCGGGCGGATCGAAGCAGCATGAGTGGGATGCAGTGGTCGTAGATTTCCACCAGCAGGTCGCATAGAATGCAGGCTGTCGCCGTCGTAGTGAAAGTTCACAGCCTGCATGTCTTCCGAGTCGCATCCGGTTCCGTCACCGTCCGCCGCTGCCGCTCCGTCTGTACCGCCGTGGATGCTGGTGGTCATCGCCATCTTCTCGGTGCAGATGGGCGCGGCGGTCGCCAAGCAGCTTTTCGATGAGATCGGTTTTGCAGGGGTGGTCTTCCTGCGGACATTCCTCGGCGGCCTGATCTTCCTGGTGCTGATCCGTCCGCGCTGGCGCGGGCACAGTCCGCACGTTTACCGGATGGTCGCGCTGTACGGCGCGGTCATCTCAATCAACATGCTGACCTTCTACGCGGCCATCGACCGTATTCCGCTGGGCATCGCCGTCGCCATCGCCTTCCTGGGGCCGCTGAGCATCTCGGTGGCCGGGTCACGGCGGGCGCTGGATTTGCTGTGGATCGGGCTGGCCGTGATCGGCATCCTGCTGCTCTCGCCGATCACCGATGCGACGCTCGACCCGGTAGGGGCACTGCTGGCTTTCCTCTGCGCAGGGGCGTGGGCGCTGTTCATCATCATGACCAAACGCACCGGGGCGCTGCTGCCGGGTAACAGCCTGCTGGCGCTGTCGATGTGCGTGGCGGCGGTGGTTTCCGCGCCCTTCGGCATGATTCCCTCGCTGGCGATCCTGCCTGATCCGGCATTGATCGGGCTGGCGGTGGTGGTGGCGCTGCTGTCTTCGGTGACGCCCTTCTGGTTGGAATTCCGGGCGCTGAAGCGCATCCGGCTGCCGGTCTTCGGCCTGCTGATGAGCCTGGAGCCAGCCGTCGCCACCGTGATCGGCTGGGTGCTGCTGGGCGAGGTCCTCAGCACCGAGAAGGTCATCGGCATCGGGCTGGTGACTGTCGCGGCGGCGGCGACCACGCGCGGCGAGCATTAAAGTGACCTTCTATCGTCAGGGATGCGACTGTAGAGATGGCTTGATGAGATCGCAGATGGCTCAGTTCAGATGTGGGGCGTAGTAGAATAGGTGTCAATATAGGAGGTGGTTGACCATGCAAACCATCAAACTGGACACACGGGTAGGACAAGATGGCATCCTCAAGCTGGAACTGTCCCTCGAAGTAACGGACGCAGATTTAGAGGTGTTGGTAGTCGTTCAGCGAAAAGAGAAACGAGGATGGCCGCCGGGCTATTTCGAGAGGACTGCGGGTAGCCTTGCTGACGACCCTATCGAACGCCCGCCCCAGGGTGTATACGAAGAGCGCGATACGCTGCTATGAAGTATCTCCTGGATACCAACACCTGTATTCGTTATCTCAACCGCCGCTCGGCTAGCATTATTCACCGCATGGACGCAGAGTCGCCAGATGATATTGTGGTCTGCTCCGTGACTCGCGCGGAATTGATCTTCGGGGTCATGAAGAGTAACAATCCTGAGAAAACGCGCGCCAAACAGCGAGAGTTCCTCGAACCGCTGCCGACGCTGCCTTTTGACGATGCTGCCGCTGAGGATTACGGACGTATCCGCGCTCAGTTGGAAGCTGCTGGAACACCTATTGGCCCCAATGATTTGCTGATCGCAGCAATTGCGCTCACACACGATTTGATTGTCATCACCCATAACACCCGCGAATTCAGCCGCATCAATGGTTTGAAAATCGAGGATTGGGAAGTCGATTAATCGAGGTCAATATCGATTGGCTCTGCTGAATTCAATGTCCAAGTCGCTACATGATGATCCGCATGACAACTACCTGAATTCGGCAATGTATCCGTCCCGCTTATGAAGGCAAACATCGCGGTGGCGAGCATTAACCGCCAGGCAGAAGTTTCTTCGCCAGCTTGCAGACCATCGTATAGGCCGGGTCGAACATGTTGCCCAGGTCGTATTCGACCGTATAGCCCATCAGCAGGTTGGCCTCCTCCGGCGTGAGGTTCCAGCCCTGCTGGAGCCAGCGCAGCATCTCGCTGCTGGCCTGCTGGACGGCCTGATCCAGCGGGCGGGAATTGCCCACGGTGAAGATGTGGGTGGCGTTCTCGCCGCGCGGCCAACCGGATGCGACTCCTTTGTGCAGCCCCACGGTGAACTGCACCTCGAAGGAGGTTTCCACACCTGTGCCGCTCATCTCGCCGTCGCCTTGCAGCGCGTGACCATCCCCCAGGAAGAAGAGCGCCCCCGGCACAAACACTGGGAAGTAAACGGTGACACCTTCGATGAAGCCGTTGTAATCCATGTTGCCGCCGTACTCGCCGGATGTGGCCGTGGAGATGGCCTGCCCGATTTCCGGCGCGACGCCGAAGCAGCCGAGCATTGGCTTGAGCGGCAGCGTCAGTCTGCCGAGTCTGCCGCCGACGGGTTCTTCCAGCGAGATCGTCCCGGCGGTGGTGTCGATGCGCCAGAGGATGGTGGCCTTCTTCGGCAGCGCGGGGACATCGCCCGGCTCGACCACATTGGGCGCGAGTCCGGGGTAGCCCCACCCCATCGCGCGGTTGGGAGTCAGGCGGTCGAGATGCACCATCAGGGTATCGCCGGGTTCAGCCCCTTCGATGAAGAACGGGCCGGTCATCGGATTCGGGCCGGGCGTGACCTTGAGGCCGCTCTGATCCTGCCCACGGGCATCGACCGTGGTGGTGACAACGCTGTCGCCGGGCGCGATCCGCAGCACGGGCCGATGCGAGCCGATGGTGTTGTGATAGTGGCTGGGGGTGAAGTGATGGGTGGTCATGGAACCTCCTGGGGGTGTCAACGCGCCGATTGTACGTTTGCCGGGGTGGAAATGCGAACGGGGCGGCGCTCTCATGATTCTCTCATCTTCACCGACAAATCCAATCGATCGAAGCCCCGCGTATTCTGAACCGTAGTCGCGCGACACACTACAACCGGTTTCGATAAGTTGGGATGGAGTTCATCATGACCCCCTCTGTTACACGCCGTGACTTCCTGAAGGTGAGCGCCGCTGTGGGCGCGGCCGCCGCCGCGCTGAGTTTCCCGGTGGCTTTCGGACTGCGGAAAGTTCGCGCCGCCGATGATGATGCCCAGACGATCCTGGACATCGCCGCGACCGCCGAGACCTTCGCCACCACCCACTACTACCGCGCCATCAATGAGATGCAGTTCAACGATGCCGAACGCGCCTACATGCTGGCGGCGATGGAGTCGGAATGGATTCACCGTCAGTTCCTGATCGCCAACGGGGCCAAGCCGATCACCGAGGCGTTCTATTTCCCGCAGGGCACATTTGCCGACAGTAAGATGCTCGGCACGGTGACGGCGGTGGCCGAAACGGTCTTCGTGGCGGCTTATCTGGCGGCCACGCGGCGCTTCGCCGAACTGGAACAGCCGCTGCTGTCGATGGTCTCGGCGCAGGTGGCGGTGGTCGAAGGCCAGCACCTGCTGTTCATGAAGGGACTGTCCGGCGTCAGCCCGGCCAATGATCTGGCGCTGGGTGATCCGCTGTTCTTCAATGTGTCGGACGCCGTGCCGGTGGTCAGCGGTCTGCTGGATGGCAAGAGCCAGGTCGCGGGCATCGATACCGAGAAGGATGCCGTGCCCTATCCCGGCGACGATGCCATCAAGATGCTGCTAGGCGACAAGAGCTACCTCCAGCCGCCCAAGCCGGCGACCGATCCCGCCACCTTCGGGATGTAATCGCGCAGGCGAAGCGAGGGCGTGTCCTGGTGACACGCCCTTTTCGTTTACCCCTTTGTTCCAGCCAACTGCGCCGATTCCTGCGCCCGTTCACGCATCAGGCCGCGCATTTCGGCCACGTCGCCGGGGACGCGCCAGACGGCCAGGATCAGGAACAGGGCGCACAGGGCATAAGTCACGGCGCAGACCAGCAGGATGGCGTTCGACAGCCCGATCCGCGTGGAGAGCGCCCCGACCAGCAGCGGCGAAGACGCCGCCCCGACGTTCTCGACAAAATACTGCACTGAAAGCGCCGTGCTGCGGACTTCCGGCAGAGTGATGTCCTGGATCGTCGCTGCCACATTCGGACCGGAGAACTGCACGAACAGCGCCGTCAGCGCCAGCATCACGCCGAAGGCCGCCGGGCTGATGTCCAGCGGGAGCAGCAGCGTGACGATAAGCAGCAGCGTGCTGGCGATCACCCCGGTGGTGCTGACCATCAGGCGGCCGCGAGGGGTGCGCTGGAACAGCTTATCGCCCAGCAGCCCGCCGCTGAAGGCTCCGACCGACATGGTGAGGACTGCTCCGGCCATGATCGGGAAGACGGTATCACTGCTGAAGCCGCGCTCGCGTTCCAGATAGGTGAAGAACCAGAAGGTAATCACGTTCAGCGGAAAGACGCCGAAGAAGCCCTGAGCGAACATCGGCAGGAGCGCGCGTTTGTGCAGCAGCGTCCGCGCCACCTTCCAATCGAAGTGATGGGCGGCGATTTCTGACAGGTTCTCCAGTTCCGGCTCGGCGCGGCCGCGCGGCAGATCGCGCACGCCGAAGAAGATGACCAGCCCGACGACGATGCCCAGGCCGCCTGTCAACAGGAAGATATTGCGCCAGCCGATAACTGGATCAAGCACCAGCACCAGTACCAGGCTCAGCACGAAGCCGAGCGGCGCGGTCAGGGTCAGCAGGCCGAAGACTCGTCCGCGCGTCTTCGGGCCGAAGTAGTCGGCGATCAGGCTGTACAAACCGGGATAGCTGGCGTCATCCACGCCGGTCGAGGCGCGGGTCGCCAGGAAAGTGCCGAAGTTGGGCGCGGCGGCGCTCAACGCGGTCGTCACCCCCCAGATGAACGAGGCCAGCGCCAGCAGTTTGGCACGGGCATAGCGGTCGTAGAGGTAGCCCCAGAGCGGGTAGAAGATGGCTGCCACCACCAGCGCCCCCGTGCCGATGGCCCCGGCCTGGGCATCATCGATCTCGAAGTCGCGCTGAATATCCCCCAGCACCTGACCGATCAGCAGCTTGTCGGCCTGATGCAGCAGCATGAAGGCCAGAAACACCCCCACCACAAACCACTTGTAACGATGGCTGACGTTCATCATGGCTCCTGTTTCAACAAAATCAGTTTGCGATCCATTTTCGAGAAGCGCGAGGCGAATCCGCACGAGCAGAGCGGATTATATCCAGCCTGCACATCGACGGAACGCGGATCGAGGGATGAAACAGCCTGAAGTTCAGGGAGCAGTCAGTTTCGTAACCAGGGCAGGAAGCGCCGCAGATAGCGTCGCAGGATGCTGGCGCGGGTTTCTGTCCAGGCCTCGTCAGCCAGATCACTCTGGGCATCGGCTTCCGCTGGAGAGCGGGTGCGGCGGCCATAGCGTTCGTTAGAGTACAAGTTGGTGATGGCTGAAACGGGCGGCTCGGCCTGGGGCAACCGCCGGGAGACCTGCTGGCGGCGTTCATCGGGCGTCTGCTGTTGAGCAAAGCGCAGCCCGATCAGGCTGGCATAGCGTTCCAGCCGGGCATAGGCGCGGCTGACCGGGCTGAGGCCGCGCATCCCGCGCCACTCCCACCACCAGTAGATGAACAGGCCGAGGACAATCACCAGCGCGAAGGCCAGAATGACCAGCAGCGCCGCGCCAATGGCCTGGATCACGGCGGTGAGCGGGTTGGGCTGCTGTGGGGTCAGCGGCGGCGGCTGAGTCGGGATGATGACCGGGGTGGCGGTCGGAGTCGGGCTGGGGGTGGCCGTCAGGGTTGGAAGCTGCGGCGCGGCCTGCGGCTGCGGCGTCGAGGGATCGAGCGTCGGCGTGGGGGTCGGGGTGAAGGTCGGCGTGGCCGTAGGTGTGAAGGCCGGGGTCGGGCTGGGGAACAACGGCTCGGGCGCATCATCCACCCGGTTGATCGGAGCCTGGGCCGCTGTTGGCTCGAAGTCGATCCAGCCGTAGCCGGGGAAGAAAACCTCGACCCAGGTATGGGCGTCCTTCTCCCGCACCGAGAAAACATTCTGCGAAGCGTCCCAGGTTCCCTGGGCGAAGCCGGCGGCCATCCGCGCGGGAATGCCCAGCGAACGCAGCATGACTACCATCGCGGTGGCATAGTAGTTGCAGTAACCCTGGCGGATATCGAACAGCACCCAATCGACCGGATCACGATCCGGCGGCGGCTGGGGAATGAGTTCGTTGTAGACGATGTTGGCGCGCAGCCAGCCTTCGATGGCTTTGGCGCGGTCATAGGGCGTGGTCGCGCTGGCGGCATCGACGATCTGCTGAGCCAGCAGCCGGGTGTTGGCGCTGATCGACGGCGAGACCTGGAGGTAGACGCGGCTGATCCATTCAGGATAGACCGCGGGCGCGGCACGAAGCTGCGTCGCCGTGGCATCGCTGAGCAGGCTGGTGACGCTGTAGGAATCGCCGCGATACAGAACTTTCAGCGGGCGGATGACCGAGACGTTCATCCCGGCGCGGTTGGGGGTATACAGCAGGTCGGTGCGCGTCGGCAGATCGATCTGAGTGGGCTGCGGCGCGACATACAGCAGACGCGAGGCGCTCAGGCCGATGGTGAAGCGCTGCTGGACAGGTACGCGGGCATTCAACTGGTCGGCTTCGTAGGTGATGGTCAGCGGCGGCTGCTCGACCGTCAGGCGCACATCCGCGCCGGGCGACCAGCGCCCGCCGGAATAGACATCGAAGACGCGCGAGCGCCAGTAGTAACGACGGCCCTGCGGCGCTTCAACCAGGAAGACCACCTGATCGCCGAGCTTGATGGCCCCGCCCAACTGGAGCGAATCGCCGCCGTAGTAATCGGCGGTGGTTGGCCCCTGGGTATCGACGGTCGAAAACAGCCGATTCCAGAGTTCGCTGAGCTGGGTGATCGGTTCCGACTGCAAGAATTCGCGGAAGCGATCCAACCGCTCCTGAATATCGCGGCTCTGAAGCGCCCCGCCGATCAGCAGCGCAGCCAGCGCCAGGATCGCGCCGACACGGAGGAACTGGCCGCGCAGGGCTTTGGGCACGCGAATGCCGCTGATATACCACTCCCAGGCGCGGGCATCCAGGTTGGAGCGGACAATCAGCAGCAGCGCGATGAACACATAGACGATCAGGTAACGGTCGATATTGGCTTCGCCCGTGTAGTAGATGGTGTTCGTCGCCAGGATCAAGCCGGGCGGGATCAGCACGCGCCAGACGCGATCCACGCGGAAGAGATGCCAGGCCGCGTTATAGCCGAGGAACCAGAACAACCCGCTCACCAGGATGGTGAAGATCAGCTCATCCTGGTTGATCCCGCCGCTGAGCGCATCGACGATCCAGCGGGCAACGCGCGAGAACACGCTGACCGCGCCCTCCCCCAATCCGCCGGGTTCGTTGATGGCCGCGATCAGGACGACGAAGCCGATGCCGTAGGTGATGCTGAGGAACAGCGCCAGCAGTTCACCGTACTGGCTCCGCGCCAGCAGGAAGCCGAACAGCAGGCTGAGGATCGTGATCGGGATGAGCGTCCGCAGATCGGCGGGCCAGCCGGCCGTCGCCAGGGCCAGCACCGGCATCATCAGCAGGGCGAGTGCCAGCAGCAGGGTTAAGCCGTCGCCGGGCGCGAACAGCGACTGCCAGGTCTCAGCCAGGCGGCTGCGCCACTGGGGGATTCGGTTGGGAGAGACTGCTGAGCGTGTCGTCATTCAGGTTCCAGACGCCGGCCGGTCGGTAGAAGCAGGCCGCCGCGCCGGATTCAGCGCGGTGGTCTATGCCGATTGTAGGGGCAGACCGAATCCCTGACAAGCCGCGTTTGCCCTACTTCCCGGAATGGGGTGGCCTTATAATGAGGGGGTGTTCAGGTTGACCAGGCGGTCGCTCCGCTGCTCCGGCAGCGGGGAGGAAAGTCCGCCCTCCACAGGGCACGGTGCTGGCTAACGGCCAGGCGGGGCAACCCGACGGAAAGCGCAACAGAGAGGGGTATTGCCCTGCGCGAGCGGGGCGAGGGTGAAACGGTGGTGTAAGAGACCACCGGCGCGGGCAGTGATGTCCGCGGCCAGGCAAACCCCACCGGGAGCAAGGCCAAGCAGGCGCATTGGGGCGGCCCGTCCCATAAAAAGCGCCGGGTGTGCTGCTCGACTCCGGTTGGTAACGGCCGGGGCAGATAGATGATCGCCGCCCCGCAAGGGGAACAGAAGGCGGCTTACGAGTTGACCTGAACACACCCAAGCCCCCGCGCCAAGCGGGGGTTTTGATTCGGGGAGTACGTCACCGATTCGTTGTTGAGTCTACTTCATCCCATTCATGGCTTCTTGCATTCCGCAGACTTTGCGGAAGAACCACTTCCAGGACGCAAGCTCAGTCTAGCTCATACGCGGCGTATCCAAACCTGCCAGGGCGCGGACTTCTTCGATGTAGGCCGTGATATTCTCCAGCGGAACATCCCACAACATCGTATGCGAGGATTGCAGGATATAACCTCCGCCCTTACCCAGACGTTCGGCGCGTTCGCGAATCTCTGCGCGCACTTCGTCCGGCGTGCCGAAGGGCAGGGTCTTCTCGACATCGATGCCGCCGTAGAAGGTGACTTTATCGCCAAACTGGCGCTTCATGTCGTACACATCCATGACGGATGGCTCCAGCGGATTGAAGATGTCCACCCCGATTTCGATCAGATCGGGGAAGATGGACACGATCTTGCCATCCGAGTGCTGCCCCACATAGACACCTCTTTTGTGGCAGTGCTCATAGATCAGCGCCAACCGGGGCTTGATGAATCTGCGCCACATCGCCGGACTGAACATCAGCCCTGTTTTTGATCCCCAGTCATCGGCAAAGTAGAAGCCGTCGATGCCGATCTCGATCTGCTGGTCAATGATCGGCAGGTTCCATTCGGTGACGATCCTGTCAAGCAGCTCCTCCACAAATTCGGGGCGCTCCACCATGTCCGTCAGTAGTTGGGTCATGCCGCGAATGCTCCAGGCACGTTCGAACAAGATCATCCCGATCTTGCCGAAGAGGAATGCCTTGCCACGCCACTTGTCAGCCAGGTTTCTCGCCGCCGTGAAACGCCCCTCATGATACGGGTCAGGAAAGCGGTAGTTCTCCAGCTTGCCAGGATCATCGGCCAACGGATACGCTACCGGATGGGGCATCCCGGAAGACCGATCCCACACGCAGCCGAATTCATCGGTGTGCAGTGATCCCTGGCTATCCAGGTTCGTGTAGACTGGCCCGCCGCTGGGTGTGAGGCGCACTTCCTCGATCTCGTTGGCCCACGGGTTGTAGTTGAAGTCAGAGCCGATCTTGACGATGTGATTGCCGATGAAATCCACAACTTCAAAGCTGTCCTTCAGGCCATAGTGGGCTTGCAATTTCTCGTATACCATCGGGATGGCATGAAAGTTGTAAGGGACGAAATCGGGTTCGCGGTGCTGGATTGCCTGAAGCACTCGTTCTCGGCGATTGGTAGGGGTTCCATAATCCTGAAGATTCATTCTAAGCTCCTTGAGCCTTTTTCAAAAGTTTCAACCAGTTCAGCCATAGAAGACAAATTGTCGCAAATGTCGTTATTGTCGTCATTGTCGTCAGCGCGGTGGCGTCGCAATGGTCAGTGCGCTGGGTTCATGCTCTCTTGATTAGTGCGATACCGTTCCAACGCAGCGATGCTCGACGCGCATTTCCACGATAACACAAAACGGGAGGCAAAGGGTGACATTTTGTCTACTCTTGCAGAATCAACCTGCTGGGGGTGTGCTATAGTCGAAGCATGGAAAAGCGGATCATTCCCTCAGGGCGAAACCATGAACAACCGCCAACCGAATCGTTCAATCGGCATGTTCTTCATCGTCGCGGTCGTGCTCTCACTTACGGCCTGGATGCCGTGGCAGCAGCCCACGCCCACTCCCGAAGAGCCTTACGTGCGCGTCCTGGATATCGATTGGTCAGCGAATGGGCGCATTCTGGCCGTTGCTACCCACGTCGGGATCGTCGTATATGATGCCGAGAACACGGCTGAGCCAGTCTATCTGCTCAGTCCCGGCCTGAAGCCGACCGGCAATGAGGGTTCTAAGATTGCTCCTAACCTGATGGAGATGGTGGCCGTCAATGACAAGGGCTCATTGGTGGCGGGTCTGGCCGCGTGGGATCTCCGTGTCTACTTATGGGACTTGACCACCGGGGAAAGGGGTGCTTCGACAAGTTTCAAAGGCATAGGACTCAACGCCATGAGCTTCGTGCAGGGCGAGGATCGAGTCCTATTTGGTACGTGGGAAGGCGATATCTACACCTGGGATGTCAGCCGCCGGAGCGTGGTTCCAGATAAAGTAGTTGACTTCCATATCGATGAACAGTATGTGATTCGGTTCAGCCCGGATGGGAAGACCATCATCAGTTCGAGTGGTG
Source organism: Anaerolineae bacterium (assembly GCA_016788965.1). Lineage (GTDB taxonomy): Bacteria > Chloroflexota > Anaerolineae > Aggregatilineales > Phototrophicaceae > CFX2. The sequence continues at coordinate 18,989 of JAEUQZ010000028.1, forward strand.
GGCCGGAAAACAGCGTCGATGTATGGGCAGTGTCCAGCAAAACTGCTGTGTTGAAGCGACTTCACCGATTCGCCGGGCGGGCCTACTTTGTGGATTCTGCGTACTTTGATGTCGCCAATCCCCGCAATGTAGCGACATTCAGCTTACGGGATGACGAAGGCATCTTCGTATGGGATGTGGAAACCGGATTGCTGATTGGGCAAATCGTCACTCGTGTTTGGGGCTTTGATTTCAGTCAGGGTCGGATTGCGGGTATCAAGTTCGGTGGTGATCGAGACCGCATTGATCTCCGAACGATTCTGATCTGGACGGTATCCGATATGGAATCAGCAGGCATCCTAGATGAGTCGGATGCTACCAAGCAGCTAGTAGGTTCAGCGGACGTGTGGCAGGTCGCACTAGACCCCATGAAGGACAGAGTTGCAACCGTAGACCAACAGTTCAATCTGGTACTGTGGGACATCACGACGGGCAAAGCGGAGTCGGTGATCCCGTTAGGCAGTGCATCAGAATAGCCCTGCCCCCGGAATCGAAGAGCCGCATGGATCACTCCACGCGGCTCTCGGCAGAAGGAGGTACTTCGAGAAGGTATCGAATTCGGGGTCTGCGGAAAGTTCCTACAGACCGAGATGCCTAGCAGTCGTAGTACAGCAGGAACTCGAAGGGATGCGGTCGCAGCGCTACCGCGTCCACGTCGTGACCGCGTTTGTAGCTGATGTAGTTCTCGATGAATTCCTTCGTGAAGACTCCGCCTTCCAGCAGGAATTCATGATCGGCCGCCAGCGCATCCAGCGCCCCGGCCAGCGTGCCGGGCACGGTCGGCGTGTTATGACCCTCTTCGTACAGGTCGTAATCGGCCGGTTCACCCGGATGAATCTTGTTACGAACGCCGTCCAGACCGGCCATCATCAGCGCCGGGAAGCACAGGTAGGGGTTGCAGGACGGATCGGGGAAGCGCGTCTCGATGCGCTTGGCTTTCGGGTTGGTGCTGTACATCGGGATGCGGATGGCGGCCGAGCGGTTGCGGGCGGAATAGACCAGGTTGACGGGTGCTTCGTAGCCCGGAACCAGACGCCGGTAGCTGTTGGTCGTCGGCGCGGCGAAGGCCAGGATCGCCGGGGCGTGCTTGAGGATGCCACCGATGTAGTACAGGGCGGTATCGCTGAGCAGAGCGTAACCCTTCTTGTCGAAGAACAGCGGCTTGCCCTCTTTCCACAGTGATTGGTGAACATGCATCCCGGAGCCGTTGTCGCCGAAGATCGGCTTGGGCATAAAAGTGACGGTATAGCCGTTCTGGTAGGCCACATTGCGGATGATGTACTTGTAGACCAGCAGTTTGTCAGCCATCCGCAGCAGGGTATCGAAGCGCATGTCGATTTCGGCCTGCCCCGCGCCGCCGACTTCGTGGTGATGGACTTCGATGTCCACACCCACCGACTGAAGCTGCGCCACCATTTCAGCGCGCAAATCCTGGAGCTTGTCGGTCGGCGAGACCGGGAAGTAGCCTTCCTTGATACGCGGACGATAGCCCAGGCCCATCTCGCCCGTGCCCCAGAAGCCAGACGAGGACTCGACCTTGTAGAACGTGCCGTTGTTGGCGGCTTCATAGGCTACACCGGTGAAAATGAAGAACTCGGCTTCCGGGCCAAAATAGGCGGTATCGGCGATGCCGCTGGCCTTCAGATAGGCTTCGGCACGTTTGGCAACGCCGCGCGGATCACGGGCGTAGGCGTTGCCATCCACATCCAACACATCGCAGAAGAGGCTGAGCGTCGGGCGAGCCGGGATCGGGTCGATGAAGGCGGTGTTGATATCGGGCAGCAGGTTCAGGTCGGAGACGTTGATAGTCTGGAATCCCTGAATGCTGGAGCCATCGAAACCCAGGCCGCTGACGAAAGCATCTTCATCGAAGTGGTTGAGCGGAATGCTGAAATGCTGGATCACGCCGCGAATGTCAGTGAACTTCACATCGACTTCAGCGACGCTGTTTTCTTTGGCCCATTTGAGCAGCGCAGCGCCGGACTTCAGCGCAGACGCCGGGGGGAGCACGCCCATACGGTCAGACATGGAGAGGATACTCCTTCTGTTTGTGAAAAGTAACTGACAAGCCAACGGATGGTGTGATTATAAGATGCTGAAATAAGGCCGCATGGTATGAAACTTCACAAATCGCCCCTCCACATCCTGGTGACTTTGACCAAATAGTTTGGCAAGTGTCACCTTCGTCCATCCGGTTGCAGCGGCAGCACTGCCGTGCTTCGGCAGTCCACACAGGCTGAGTTGGGCATCTTGACGGGAGGGCGAACAAAAACCGGTAAAGCAAGGCCCCAAATGTGAAATCTCCCTTGAAAATAGACGCTCGCTTCCCTCAACCACCGTCTTCGTAGGGACGCCA
>JAEUQZ010000290.1 GCA_016788965.1 Anaerolineae bacterium
CCTGGCTCTTCCGCGCCACCGAACTCGGCGCTAACGGCTTCGTCACCAAGCCCTTCCGCCTGGAGACCCTCCGCAACGCCATCCGCTCCCTCGGACTCACCTCCTGATTCCCTTTGCGTTCTTTGCGACTTTGCGGTTCAACCTGAGTCTTCATCGCCGCGAATCCAACTCCCGCTTGAGCAGTTCTGTCACCACCGCTGGATTGCCCTTGCCTTTCAGCGCCTTCATGCACTGACCCATCAGCGCCCCGAACAGCTTGTCTTCCCCGGCCAGATAGCGTTGAATGACCGCTTCATTCGCCGCCAGCACCTCGGCCACCACCCCGCTGATCGCGCTGGTATCCGAAACCTGTGCCAGCCCCTTCTCCGCGACGATCTGCGCCGGAGACTGCCCCGTCTCCCACATCGCGTTCAGCACATCCAGCCCCGTACCTTTATTGATCGTCCCGTTTTCGACCAGCGTGATCAGTTCCGCGAACGCTTCAGCGGAGATGCGCGTCTGTCCGATGTCCTCGCGTTCGATCCCCGCCGCGTTCATCACGCTGAACAGGCTGCCCAGAATCCAGTTGGCCGCCGCTTTCGGCTTGGCTCCCGCCTTCAGCACCGCCTCGAAGTAATCGGCCACCGCCTTATCCAGGCACAGCACAGTCGCGTCGTAATGCGTCAGCCCCAACTCACGCTCCAGCCGTTCGCGCTTGGCTTCCGGCAGTTCCGGCAGTTGGCTCCGCACCGACTCGACCCACACCCGGCTGACCTCGACGATGGGCAGATCGGGTTCCGGGAAGTAGCGGTACTCGTCCGCGCTTTCCTTATACCGCTGGATCACCAACCGCTGCTTGTCTTCATCCCAACCCAGCGTCGCCCGCTTGACCTCTTCGCCGCTCTCCCACAGCTTGATCTGCCGCTCGACTTCCGCTTTGATCGCCCGGTAGACATTGCGGATGCTGTTCAGGTTCTTGACCTCGGTGCGCTCGCGGAAGCCGCTGTCATCCCGGTGCATCACGCTGATGTTCGGCTCCATCCGCAGCACGCCCTTGGACATGTCCCCGTTGTTCACCCCCACGTATTGCAGGATCGCCCGCAGCGTCCGCCCGAACGCTTCCGCCTCCTCCGCGCTGTGGATGTCCGGCTCGGTGACGATCTCCAGCAGCGGCACGCCCGCCCGGTTGTAATCCACCAGGCTGACGCTGCCCTCATGCGTCAGCTTGCCCGTATCCTCTTCCAGGTGCGCCCGGCGGATGCGGATGCGCTTGCTGTAGGCTTCGCCCTCTTCCGGCGTCACGTCGATGTCCAGCCAGCCGTTGATGCACAGCGGCCGGTCATACTGGCTGATCTGGTAGCCCTTCGGCAGATCGGGGTAGAAATAGCTCTTTCGCGCGAATTGGTTGACATCGGGAATATCGCAGTTCAGCGCCAGCCCGACCATCATGGCGTATTCCAACGCCTGCCGGTTGATGACGGGCAGAGTCCCCGGCAAACCCAGCGACACCGGATCGACCGCCGTATTCGGCGCGGCCTCCACGCTGTCCACCACCGGGCACGCGCTGAACATCTTGCTTTCGGTCAGCAGTTCGGCATGGATTTCCAGGCCGATGACCGGCTTCCATTCGCTCATGCTCATCGGGCGTCTCACCTGTCGTCTTCAGTGTTTGGATCGTGTGGGAAATTGTAGCACGTTTCGAGTGGCTCAACCTGCGGATCGAATGCGCTGACCACGGGCAGTGTAACTATCTGTCGAGAAACCCATCGAACACAGGAACTTTCAGGAATCGAGCGTGAAATCGATGAAGGCCTGCAATGGAGCATCCTGCATGTGTGCCTTGATGAAATCTTCAATCTGTTCTTGAGGCATCGTCATCAATGGATGTTCGTATCCCAACACCTGATGCAGCGTTCTTGCGACTCGCTGCGGCCAGTATCCGGCGCTCATCTGAACGATAGTGCCATCCATCTTTCGAGCGAGTTCCTGAATACGGCTGCGTTCACCGATTCGATCCACAATGATCAGCGTTGCCATGAACCAGTTTTCCCGACCCAATTGAATCTCTCGACGATAACGAGAGACTTTATCCAAGGAGATTTCCGTGTTGCCCCTTCCAATGAACCCGATGTCGAACCGAACACCTCTGCCAGCCTCGAACAGCAAAGTGGCATCACTTTCACGTTCGTCATCGTTTGACGAAAGCCAGAATACCCGATCCGTATCTTGAAGCGCTGCCGAGTCTTGAAAGGCGAACCCCAATACATGCAGTAGCGAACCCAGAACGAGCTTTTCAAACAACTTACCGTAGGTGGACTTATCGGAGCCGCGAATCGTCAGGGTCTGGGAACCGATGGTGTTCAGGAAATAGACCATGAACGGCCAGTCGAGAGGCATTGGCGACTCGTCACCTACCCTGATACTGCCGCTCAACTCCCCATAGTCCCGTCGATGTTGATCGATGATCTCCTGACAGGCGCGGATGTAGCCATCCCGATATCCCGCCAACAACTGGTAATCATCCCGAAGGACGTTCTGTACTCCCTTGTCCGTCAGCCCAAGTATCCACTGCGCCAGCCAACGTTCTTCCTTCTTCAAGCGTTCAGTACCCAGCAGTTCAGACGCGATGAAGGGCAGCCGTTCAACGAATCCTTCAACCGTTTCGGAACCGCGAAGAAAAAGATGAAGCGTCGCAAGGTTCAGCGCGGTGATCCGACGGCGCGTCAGGATTTCGGTTGAGTTGCGGATATTTCTCCCGGTCAACACATCGATCACGACATTTCGAATCACATCGAGGCCAATGCTCTTGATGAGCTTGCTGCCGCTGGCCGTCAGCAGTTGCAGCGCATCAGCAGACAACAGGTCGGCAAGTGATACGGGGTTTTCTGATTTCATCTGTTCGGATGACCTGTTTCGCCTAGAGCAGCGTGTCATCGACCGAGATCGGTGGGCAGTTGATCGTGAGAACGTGGCGTGCCTCCGGCCCCATCCAGGCTTTGGCCTCGTCACGAATGATTCGGACGTACTTGGGTTCCTGCTCGATCAGGACAAATCGACGATCCAGCCGAACCGCGGCCTTGCCAACTGTGCCAATTCCCGCGAAGGGGTCCAGCACGACATCCTTCTTGAAGGAATAGTATTTGATGACCTTCTCGGCCATTTCCAATGGAAAGGTAGCCGGATGCCGTTTGTCATAGCTGGGTTGGATGCGCCAGATATTGGTTCGCTCATAATCATCATCGATCCGGGATTGAGCGACGAGTTCTGGATCAGGATGAGCGCGGATGTTCCAGTCGATCAGTTTCGAGGTGCGTTTTCGGTAGACGAGGATGTATTCTGTGACCGGGACGGTCTTGTATTGGAGCGGGTTTCGATCTGCCGCGAACCGCCGACCTCGACCCGTGGCCCAGCCTGCGCCTTCCGGCTTCTCCCAGATGATATCCTCCATGAAGTCAAATCCCTCTTGGATGAACAGGGGATGGATATCGAATGGAACCGCGATTCTTCGGGACGCTTCTCCACGACTGGCACGGCGGATCAGAACCGGCGCGACGTTGATGACAAAGAAACACCCTTCTGAAAGGACGCGATGTACATGGTGGATCACTTTACGCAGCTTGAGCAGATACTCGTCGTAGCTCAGATAATCCGCGTACTCCGGGCGCGCGTTGTAGTACGGAGGTGATGTAAAAACGAGGTTGACACTTTCCGCTGGGAATTCTTGCAGGATTTGCTCGCAGTCGCCTGCGGCAATCGTGTTTCTTAAATCGGACAATGGATAGGACTCAGCAGGTCTCTGAGCTTTCGGACGATCCGCTGACGCCTCGGTTCGACCCAATAATCGCGCTTCCAATGTGGCTAGGCTGGTCGATTTCCCTTCAAGAATCAAGGAATTACGGGCATCGATCACAACCTCACCCAGTCGTTCGGCGCTTGATTTCGCAATCAGCGGTACGCGCCAGATATGATAGCGATCATCGATCTCAGGCAGACCGAAGAGGATCACTTTTTCCAACTGAGCGCGTTCCAGCCAGATGGATGCAACATGCTTGGCGGATTGAACATCCAGGATCGCGTAGCGGCGTTTTTCGGCCACTGTCTTCCGATCAGCCATGATCGATCATCGTCCCTCTGCATGAACGAACATCCGTCTCCCATGGCCTCCATTTTCGCTGACACTGCTGTGTTTCGTCAAACGAGGATAAGGTCATCGATAAACTGAGTATCGATTGACCATCCACTCGATGATAGAATATGAAACAAACAAGCTGTTCCTGTTGAAGTGCGGAATGAGCATTCACCTGCCAAATGGCTTTTTCACATGCGGGTTGCGATTGGCGCTTCTGCTTGCGATAACGGCCTGCACTGTCGCCCCACCCGATCCACCAACAGCAGGTGAAATCCGCCTGTGCCTCGTTGAAACTCCTGGCACACGCCCCGCGTTTATCAAGGAATTGTTGGCTGGCGGTTCAAGAATTGGGATTGTGATCGATGAGTTCGCTTTGTGGCAAGCAGGGGATACCGCCCTCGATCTGCATCAGGAGATACAAAACAACCTGCGACTTGCCATCAATGGCAGAACTCTGCCTACAGAAGAACTTGAATTCTTTAGTCGCCTTTCCTTAACAGGTGTCTTGAGTAACGACCAAAGCGAGATTCTGGGATCGTACAGCGATCTCACCGTGTACATCGATTTGAGTGATTATTCAGTGGGTCAATACACAGCCACAGTATCCATCGAACGACTGGGTGATGCGCTGCTCTCTTACACCTGGGCGTTCACAATAGAAGAGATCAGCATCGAAAGTCAGGCTTCGCCGGAACCCTGCTGAATCTTCTACTGACTGCTCGACTATCGAGCGAGACTTGATCTACCCATCCCCCAACTCATCCAACCGCCGCCGCAGAAAGGCCTGCTCCACCGCGTTCTGGCACAAATCCAGCGCCCGCTGGTACGCATCCCGCGCCTCATCGATCCAGCCGCTCCGCCGCAGCAGATCCGCCCGCGCCGCATGGAACAGATAGTAACCGTCCAGTTCCCCGCCATCCTCCAGCCGATCCAGCAGCTTCATCCCCGCCACCGGCCCCTCGGCCATCGCCACCGCCACCGCCCGGTTCAGTTCGATCACCGGCGACGGGTTCAGCCGTGCCAGTTCGCCGTACAGCGCCGCGATCTGCCCCCAATCCGTCTCCTCCGCCCGCGCGGCGCGGGCGTGCAGCGCGGCGATGGCCGCCTGAATCTGGTACGGCCCCGGCTGCCGCAGCGTCAGCCCCGCGTGCAGAATGTCCAGCCCCTCGCGGATTTCCGCGTCATCCCACAGGCTGCGGTCCTGCTCCTCCAGCAGCACCAACTCCCCCCTGGCATTGATCCGCGCCCGCCGCCGCGAATGCTGGAGCAGCATCAGCGCCAGCAAACCGAAGGCCTCCGCCCCCGGCATCAGTTCCGCCAGCACCCGCGCCAGCCGGATCGCCTCGGCGCACAGTTCCTGCCGGATCAGCGAGTCGCCCGCCGTGGCGTTGTAGCCTTCATTGAAGATCAGATAGAGGACGGTCAGCACCGCTTCCAGCCGTTCCGGGAGGCGCTCCGGTGGCGGAACCTGGTAGGGGATGCCCGCGTCGCGGATTTTGCGCTTGGCCCGCACCAACCGCTGCGCCATCGCCGGCACTTCCACCAGGAACGCGCGGGCGACCTCCGCCGTCGAGAGACCGCCCAGCGTGTTCAGCGTCAGCGCCAACTGCGCCTCCTGCCCGATGGCCGGATGGCAGCAGGTGAAGATCAGCTTCAGCCGCTCATCCGGGATCGCCTCGGCATCCAGCGCCTCTTCAGTCAGCGACTCTCCCGGCAGTTGTTCCAGCCGTTCTTCGTCATGATCCAACCGCCGATCCCGCCGCAGCCGGTCAATGGCCTTGCGGCGGGCCGTGGTCGTGATCCACGCGGCTGGGTTGCGCGGCAGTCCATCCAGCGGCCAGCGTTGCAGCGCCACCACCAGCGCCTCCTGGTAGACATCCTGCGCCAGTTCGATGTCCCCCAGGTGGCTGACCAGCGCGGCCAGCACCCGCCCCGACTCCTGCCGGAACGTGCGGTCGATGACGTGATGTATCCGCTGCACAACCCCTCGTCTGAACTCTGTGTTCTCTGTGGCTCTGTGGTGGAATTCCTCTTCTCTACTGCGGCATCGCGCTGAAATCCACCACCGGGCGGATTTCGATGCTGCCCGACGCTGCGCCCGGAATGTGCGACGCCAGTTCGATGGCCTCATCCAGGTCCTTGCAGTTCACGATATAGAACCCGCCCAACTGCTCCTTCGTCTCCGCGAACGGCCCATCGGTCGTCACCCGCTTGCCATCCCGCACGCGCACCGTCGTGGCCGCATTCGTCGGATGCAGCGCCTCCGCCGAGACGAACGCCCCACGATCCCGCACCATCGCGGTGAACGCATTGTAGGCCGCCATCTCCGCCTGGATTTGTTCCGGGGTCTGATTCGCTTCGTTTCCGTAGATCAGGCACATGTACTGCATAATGGTCTCCCCTTGTCCTTCAACTGCGGCTCGTGAATCTCACCGCTCTATCTATACGACGAATTCACTACCTCCAAATCGACACCTTTGTCCAAACCCATCCGAATTCCTCTCATCTTACCTCTGTGTCCTCAGTGTCTCTGTGGTTCAATTCTTAGTCCTCTCGATTTTATGGCGCAAAAGTAGACAAAATGTCACCCTAACCGCCCCATTTTGTGCTATCGTGGAGATACGCGGAGAGTCCCGACCGCCCATCGTTCCGAATGAGGAAT
>JAEUQZ010000291.1 GCA_016788965.1 Anaerolineae bacterium
GGGGATCATTCCTGCCCTATCCTCCGCCGCACCTTCACAACCGATCACCTGCGAATATCGCAGCCCATTGCAGTTGCAAGATTCACGGAATTGCAACTGCAACATTTTCAACATTTGCAACTTTTCGCCCTGTGAGCCGAACTGGAGGCTGCGATTTCCTGACACAAAACGGCGTGGGCGGCACTGACGGCACTGCCGCCATTCCCGCCACAAAACCGGGTATTCTTCCCGTGAGGATCAGTCCAGCGGATGGGGATGTGTCATAAAATGGCGCGCTTACGCCTGTTTCGCCTCCACCTCCTGGCACAAAATTGCCGTTCCGCAACTGCCGAAATTGCCGCCATTTCCGCAACAATCCGTCCGGCGTGGACGACTTGGACGACATTTCGGACATTTCGCCTGCTCTGGCTATCAGCTAAAAGCAATCAACTGCTCTGTTGCAAGCATCACGAAATCATATGGCGACCACCTACATTGGGCTTCGTTTTCCCCCTCTCCCAGCGGTACTCCGCATTAGGGAGAGGGGAGAGTATCAGCTTGTTCAGGTGTGTATATCACAATCGGCGGCCTTCAAGCTGGCGGAGCGCCCCGCGCAGCCCGACGATCAGCGAGACCAGCGGTAGCCAGGATAAGCCGTAGGCGGTGAAGCCTAACCCGACCAGGGTGACGAAGGCGGTCGATCCCAGGCAGGGAGGCGGCAGCGCGGCCGTCAGCAGCGCGGAGAAGAGCAGCAGTCCCGTTCCCAGCAGCAGGGCGCGGGTGGGCGGCTGTTCCCGCCGCGACAGGGGATCGATCAGGCTGCGGCCTGTGGCCCGGCGGCGGAAATAGAGCAGCGCGGCACAGATCAGGGCCAGCAGCGCGACCAGCGGCAGGTCGTCGGCGCGGAACTCGCCGCGCAGGTAGCGGAACGCGGCCAGCACTATCAAGACCGACGCGACCAGCAGCCAGCCGATCAGGGAGAGGCGCAGGCGCGGCGGTTCGGTCGATTCGGGGGGTGGATCAGCGCGGCGGAGGGGCAGTCCGGCCAGCAGGATAATGACCAGCAGGACAGCCGCGGCCAGCAGCCAGGCGGATGTAAACGGCCTCGGCGGAAATTCAGCGAGCGCCGGCCACTCCTGCATCCACAGGCCCCAGAACAGCCCGATCAGGGCGCAGCCGGCCAGCGTGAGGGCCTGGGTCTGGCGGCGGCGGCGCGTCAGTCCCAGGAAGGCCAGCAGCATGAGCGTCGCCAGCAGGGTATGCGCTCCCATGACCCGCGTGACCAGGGTGCGCGGCACGTCGGCGAAGGCCGAGTTCGGCCAGATCACCAGCGCCGCCCCCAGGCTGTAGAGTCCGGCCAGGGTCATCAGGCCGGGCAAGTCAGCGATGCGGGCGCAGTCGGCCAGATCGAGCAGGACGGCGGCCAGCGCCAGATAGCCGGCCAGCGTCAGCAGCCACTCGGTTGGCGGACGGCTGAGCGGATCAGCCCAGAAGATGATCTCGGAGCCGAAAACGAGCAGCGCCGCCAGCAGCAGGCGGAGTCGCAGCACCGCACCCATCCTGGTGGCGTTACCCGGCCGGCTCGGCGGCGGGGACGGTCTTCGCCATCCGGCGGCTCATCATCAGCTCGTAGGAGACGGTCATGATGACGGCCAGGGCCAGCAGGAACGGCGGCACGATTTCCAGGCCTGAGCGGTTCGCCAGCAGCCCGGCAATGCCTGGCAGGATGCCGAAGCCGGCCCCGGCAGCAGCCACCTGAAAGCCGATGGCGTTGGGGCCGTGCGTTGGGCCGAGGCGTTCCTGGGTTTCGGTCACGAGCAGGGCGAAGATGGGCGCGAGGGAGAAGCTGTAGAGCATCGGCCAGAGGAAGCCGGCCTGCGGCGTCGGGTTGAGCGCCAGCAGCACCGCCCCGACCAGCAGCCCGCCCAGGCAGATGCGGATGAGGGTATGGGCGCTGTAGCGGTCGGCGATGAAACCGAAGAGGATGCGGCTGAGGGTGAAGCTGGCCCAGAACAAGCTGACCCACTGGGCGGCGGTCGTTTCCCCCGTGCCGCGGGCTTCATTGAAGAGCGGGAACAACCACTGCCCCGCGCCGGCCTCCAGGCCGGCATAGACCGCGAAGATGACGATGCCGAGCCAGACGATGGGGATCCGCAGTGTGGAACGGGCGGATGCGCCTTTATGCCCCTCGGCAGCGGCAGTGCCCCCAGCAGCGTTCCAGCGGGCGCGGGTCAGCACGATCAGCCCGGCCACGATCAGATTAGCGGCGGCGATGACGGTGTAGCTGACGCGCCAGGTTCCGCCGTTTTGCAGCACCAGCACCATCAGGCCAGGGGCAAGCGTCGAGCCGATGCCGAAGCAGGCGTGCAGCCAGTTCATCAGGCGGGCGTTGAAGACGGCGGCGAAGTAGATGTTCAGGCCGGCATCCAGAATGCCGGAGCCGAAGCCGGCCACCAGCCCCAGCGCGACCATGATGATCCAGGCGGGCGAAAGGGCATAGCCCAGGAATCCGACGGCCAGGAGCAGGGCGCTGCCGATCAGCAGGCGGGTCATGCCGTAGCGGGCGACCAGCCGTCCGCTCAGGAAGCTGGCGACCGAATAACCGATGGTCGAAGCCACCAGCAGCGCCCCAACCGCATCCAATCCCAGCCCGAAGGTATCGCGGATATAAGGCGACCAGGCCACGCCGAGGATGGCCGCGGCCATACCCAGCACGATGAAGGCGAGGTAGGCCAGACCGACAACGAGGTAATCGGTTCGTTTGTGGGCTGCGGTGGTCATGAAGGGGACATCCTGTTCCTGGTCGATGGGAGGTTCGGTCTGCATTATCGCATGGGGACGGGTAAACCACCAAGTCCAATGCAATCTGCAATACCACCACAGAGACACAGAGGACACAGAGAAATACGGAGAGAAGAAGATTTAACCGCGAAGACGCAAAGAACGCAAAGGAATGCGGAGGGGGTGGGGATTTTTAGGGCAGGGGACATTGTGGGAACGTTACTGGAACTATTGCGCGGGGTGGGCGCAGGTCGTAGACTCAGGGCAGTTCATTGGAGATGCACAAGGAGAGCGGCGATGCAGTACCGCGCGTTTGGACGCACCGGCTGGCAGGTGGCCGAGATGGGTTACGGCATGTGGGGCATGGGCGGCTGGACTGGCTCGGATGACGATGAGTCGATCTCTTCGCTCCAGCTTTCGGTCGATCTGGGCTGCAACTTCTTCGATACGGCCTACGCCTACGGCGAAGGGCACAGCGAGCGGCTGCTGGGCAAGCTGCTGAAGGCTAACCCTGGCAAGACGCTCTACACCGCGACCAAGATTCCGCCCAAGAACCGCATCTGGCCGTCCCGCCGGGGGGCGAGCCTGGATGATGTGTTCCCGGCGGATTACATCCGCGAGCAGGTCGAGAAGAGCCTGACCAATCTGGGGGCGGATCACATCGATGTGATGCAGTTCCATGTGTGGGAGGACGATTGGGCGCGGGATGAACGCTGGCAGCGGGCGGTGCAGGACCTCACCCAGCAGGGGAAAGTACGGGCGTGGGGCGTGAGCGTCAACCGCTGGGAGCCGGACAACTGCCTGGAGACGCTGCGAACCGGCCTGATCGACGCCGTGCAGGTGATCTACAACATCTTCGATCAAGCGCCGGAGGACAACCTGTATCCGCTGTCGGATGAACTGAAGGTTGCGATCATCGCCCGCGTGCCGTTCGATGAAGGGACGCTGACGGGAACGCTGACGACGGACTCGACTTGGCCGGAAGGCGACTGGCGCAACACCTACTTCGTGCGGGAGAACCTGAACGCCTCGGTGGATCGCGCTGAGGCGCTGCGGCCGTTGATCCCAGCGGGGATGACGATGCCGGAACTGGCGCTGCGGTTCATCCTGGCGCACCCGACGGTCAGCACGATCATTCCGGGGATGCGGAAGGAAAGCCACGTCCGTGCCAACATCGCGGCCAGCGACGGCCAGCCGCTGCCTGCGAGTCTGCTGGCTGAACTGAAGAAACACCGTTGGGATCGCAAACCGACGAAGTGGAGCCAGTAATTGAACCGCCATCCCCTCTCGGTCGGGCTTTTTCCTTTCCCTTGAAACAGCCAAACTTCAGGGACGAGGCATGGCTCGTCCGCCAAGTACGGACAAGGTGCTGTGGCGTGCGGCTGTAATTTTTGAACGCTACAGGTCTTGCAGGGGCTGGAGGGTCATCATCGGTGCATAATCGTGTTCCAGCGGCGCAGCAGCAGCACCAGCGCGATCACGTTAACCATCAGCCCAATCAGGACATAGAGCCAGTAGCCATCACCAGCGACTGCCGACCAAAAGACTTTCAACGACCAGTAAGTTGGGATAATCCCGGCGAGCCACTGCCAGTTTGCCGGGACGAAATACGAAACGATGGGCAGGATGGTAATCCCGTTCAGCATTTTGAGCATTGCCAGCCCTGCAACCTTATTTTCTGACAGTGCTGCCAAAAACAGTGCGATCAGTGGGGCGGTGAATGCGCCGAGCAGCGAAACGATCACCAGATCAAGGGGGGCAATCGGAACTAAACCTGCCAGTGGATACGTGATCAGTGTGATGAAGAAACCAATCACCAGCGGCACGCCGATGCGGTAGGTCAGATAGCTTGTATTCGACATTGGCGTAACCATTAATGCCAGCAGGGTTCGTTCGTCGCGTTCGTCGAGCAGCAGAAAACCAACGATCATCCCCACCGTCGCGGGTATGAGCAGCACGAACATGCTCATCAGTAACGGATAATAGGGTGTCAGATCAAGATCGAACTGGCGCAAGAGCAAGTCTGCCAGCGGGGGTGCCAGGAAACGCAATGCAAGCGTCAGGATAAGCGGCAGCAGCGGAATCCAGACCAGCATTGCGTCGCGCCAGATGTTCTTGAAATCGACTGGGGCAAACGCCCGAAAGAGCAGAAGTGTTTTCATGATCCTTTTTCCATGATAACGCGGTCAAACGCGCGCCTTGCCCACGCAAACAGGACTCCGTACCAGAATAGCGATCCCAATACACCATAGGCGATCTCGGCAGGTGTCGCCGGGGCGTAAGCAGCGCGCATCAGTACCAGCGTTGGCTGTAGCGGATGGAGATAAAAGATTGGACTGTGCCATAGTTCGAAAAAACCGACCAGCGGCAGCATCAACAGCATGACGACGATCACCGAGGGCAGCAAGAACTCGTTGATTGAGTCATAGCGGGCAATCGCTACAAAGCCAAACAGCGTATAGATGCCCGCCAACAGAATCATGCCGAAAAAAGGCGGCATTACCCCAAAGGCAATGACGATATACAAAGTTGTTTCGATGCCTGCCAGGAGTGTCAGCGAACCAATTTTCGCCAGCAGATACTCGCTTTTACGCAGAGGAGTGACAGCCAGTCCAACCAGCGAGCCTTCCTCCTTCTCAAGCAGCACCAGTCCACCAACAAAATAAAAGGTTGTGATCAGCAGGTTGAAGAAGACCAGCCCGGGTATAATCAGACTGAGATCGAGTGGACCGCGCAGAAGACCGAGCAACACCACAGCCACGACCACGACAAATGCGCCAACGTAGTAAAAGCCGTTGCGAAACTGTATCCGCATGTCCAAACGCAGTGCAAAGAGAAGCCGTGTCATTCGAGCGCCCTCCCGGTGACTTTAATGAAGATGTTTTCGAGCGTTGTCTCCTGCGTATGAATGGTCTGGACGTGTTCACGGCGCAGCAGGTCAAGGAAGGGGAGGTTATTGCCCAACTCATCGAGCGGAAACTCGCTCTTTTTCGTCGTGCCATTGATACCGTACTCGACACGCACCAGCCGCTTACCATAGCGCAACTTCAGTTCGCGCGGCGTATCGATCAATTGGATTGCGCCGTCTGTGATGAATGCCACGCGGTTGCATAGTTCATCAGCCACTGCCATGTTATGTGTTGTCAGGAAAATGGTGGTTCCTTCATCGCGCTTCTGTCGAATCAATTCCTGAATCCGGCGCGCATTTACCGGGTCAAGTCCGCTGGTTGGCTCATCGAGAAACAGCAGTTCAGGTCTGTTAATCAGCGCTCGCGCGACAGTTAATCGTCCACGCATCCCTTTTGAGAACTGTCCAACTCGCTTTTCTCCGTCTTCACCTAACCCAACCCATTCAAGCAGCGTTTGCGGGTCTTCGGTCACGCCGGAATAGAGGGAACGGAAGTACGTGAGGTTTTCAAGTGCTGTCAATTTCAGAAAGTGATTCGGCTGCTCGAATGAGACCCCAACGCGCTCGTAATAGTCTGAACCCCAGGTATTGAGATCGCGTCCCATTACCGTGATCGCACCCTGATACTCTTTGAGCAGTCCAATCAGGATTTTCTGCGTCGTGCTTTTGCCTGCCCCACTCGGTCCGAGGAATCCGAAGATCTCTCCTTGTTCGATGCCGAAGTTGATGTCTTTTAGCGCAGGTTCAGTGCTGCCCGCATAAGTGAAATTCAGGTTTTTGACTTCGATCATGATGACCTCAGCAGTCCATTGAGAATGATCTGCGCCAGTGTATCGGGCAGTTCCCGCCACCGTGCGACGATCACCTCGTCGTTTAAGAGATCCAGCAGCAGCAGCCCCAGAAACACACCGATCATTATTCGCACTGCCAGCGGCACATCAATTGGGTGTATCTCGCTCCGGTCGATTCGTGACTGGAAGAAGTGTTCAGCAATCGTAATACTCGGCGCGATAATCTGGCTGGTATAGATTTCACGGAGTTCTGTGTTCGTCAGGAGTTCTGGCAGCAGCGCCTTGAAGACATCCGCGTTGGG
>JAEUQZ010000292.1 GCA_016788965.1 Anaerolineae bacterium
AAGGTTGGGTGTTGGACTGGTCGCCTTCGGCAGGTGTGGTGTATTCGCGCACCAGCGCCTTCAGCCGCTGATAAAATTCCTCGGCAGCATCCGGGGTCAGGTGCAAGGTGTTGCGGGAAATCAACAATGAGCGATTGAGGGGGCGGCCCTCACCTTCGTCAGGAGAGACATCCAGAACATCGGCATCAGCGCTTTTCTGGATGTCTTCACGCGTGTCGTCAAACAGCCCGGTCAGCATGACATTCAGGCCCTCTTTGCCAGCCTGTGAGGTCAATGAAAATAATTCACGATCAACGCGGTAGTTGAAGGCCGCCGCCTGATACTGTTTTTCAACAATACCAGACACGATGCGTGTATCCACCACGCGGATAAGCGAGCGTTCTTCAAGCTGCTTCATGTGGTAGTAGAGCTTGGTGGGCGGCATGTTCAGCACAGTCGCCACCTGCTTGACGGTGCGCGGAGCCTGGGTACACAGCTCCACGATTTGCAGCCGCAGCGGGTCGGCCAGCACCTTCAGCGTTTCCAGGTCGTTGACGATGAACTCTGCTTCAGGGCGGTAGGAACGTTGGTTTGGGTCGATTTTTGGCTCAGACATGGTTGCGGTCGCCATCTAGGGCAGACGAATGACTCCCCTTCATCATAAAGTCCATTATAGTGCATCGACGCCAATATTCTACTTGCAACCCCGGAAATAAAAGAGCAGCGGGCTGTGACGCCCGGCTGCTCTTGCTCAATCGATTGGGATTGCGCGGCTTATGAGCGCGGCTGCTTGGCCTTGTCCTGTGACTTCGCCGCGGTCTTCTTGCGCTGGTTGGCGATGAACTGACGGACGAGGCCGTCCTGCTTGGCCGTGCGAAGCTGATCGTTTTGCAGCGCCTTCGCGAGCATGTAGTTGACGGTGAACATGGAAAACTCCTTTGACTACAGTCCGCAGCAGGTGCGGTTGAAACGATGGCGTTGAGATTATTCAACTTCGTTTCAATGTTGTATTTTCATTGTATAGTCGTTTGGCCTTGAATGTCAATTAAGGTTTCAAATGTTCAATTTAATTACAATGATACTCTCATTCGTTACTGATCTCGGCTCTGGCGCAACTTCGATATGAGCGTGCGCGTACATCAAGGTTGAGGCGTCCTCTCACCCCTCTGCGGGACACTGCCCGGTGGTACAATGGTCGATGGAATGGAAAGGGACGCTGTGGAGGAGAAATCCTGTGGCTGCCTGGTGGGGTTCGCGGAGCAATGTTTCGCCGAGGCTGCGTCTGGAAGTGAACGCGATGCGGGCGACGTTTGGCAATACTTTCAAGTTGATCGTGCCGGATTCAGGGCTGGTATATTGGGATGGCGATGTCGAGTTGAATCTGCTGACGCTGGAATCGCCGTTTCATCGCCTGAAGATCGTCTATCCCGGCGAGTATCCCAACCGTCCGGCTGAAGCGTATGTGCTGCGGCCGCGTATTTACAGCGAGAAGCACCAGTACGAAGACGGTCAGTTGTGCCTGTTCAACCCGAAAGATGGCACGCAGTACGGCTGGAACCCCAGCAAATCGACCGCCGTGACGGTCGCTGCCTGGGCCGTCCAATGGCTCTACGCCTATTACACCTGGCGCAAAACGGGTGACTGGCCGGGGATCGAAGAACGGGTCGATCCGAACACACCGCTGCCGCCGCGCCGCCGCTGAAACACCTGCCGAATGAGGCTGAAGACATCATGACGCGCTCTACAATTCCCAACCTGGTCCTGGCGCAGCGGGTCATCGACAAGATGTGCGCGGCCGCTTCGCGCTTCCTGATGGATGAAACGGGCGAGGCGCTGGTGGGACTGATCGTGCCGGGCACGCATACCAACGGCATTCCGACGCTGTATGTGCTGGATACCATCGCGCCCGACGAATCGGCCGTCCGCGAGTGGGGAACATTCCAACAGGGCGATGATCGCCAGGACGAAATCATCTGGTGGCTCCAGGAAAACTGGCGCATCTACCGCGAGCAGAAGCTGGACAAAGATGGGCGCTATCTCCTCCCGAAGTGGGATGTGCCGCTGCGCTACCTGGGTGACTGGCACAAGCAGCCCGGCTTCATGATCCAGCCCAGCCAGGGCGATCTGATGACCGCCCGCAACTGGCTGGCCGATCCCTCCAACGGGATGGATTTCCTGCTCGCGCCGATTCTGACGCTGGGCTATTCACCCTCGGATATCCCGGAGACTGCCGATCCCACCTTCATCACCATCCCCCAGAGCGACGACACATCGGTGCGAGTCGATTTCTGGTATATCGACCGCCAGGGGCGCGACTTCACCGCGCTGCGACCAAGCGTCTACCCGAATCACCTGCTGCCGGGGCTGCCGGATTATCCCTGGCATCTGAACGACGAGTCGCGCTTCCATGCCGAGTACGATCTGCTCACCCGGAACGGCCTGTTCACGGCGCTGGTGCTTTGGGACGCCGATGGCACGCCGCCGCTGGATGTCTGTCTGCTGACGGCGCGTCCGGGCGCGGATCAGGCTGTCGTCCTGGTCACGCCCTGGAATTATCCGCAGCAGCCGCCCCATGCCCGCGTGGCTCCCGTGGTCGATATTCAGGACGGCGATGACATCTTCACCATCTTCGAGGAACTGTGGGACACCTCCCACCCTGTCGCTGATCCACCGGGTTGGGTCTGGTCGGATGGTCGCCGCCTGTACGATTACCTGCTGGCGCTGGAGGATCATCTGGGGATCGAGGCCGCGCCGCCGCCGGAGGACAAACCATGAACTGGGATCGCGTCGAGCGCTTGATCGGCTCGGACAACCTGGCGAAGCTGCGCCAGAAACGGGTCGGCATCGTCGGGCTGGGATCGGGCGGCGGGTTTGTCGCCGTCAGTCTGGCGATGAGCGGGATCGGTCACTTCGTGCTGGTCGATGATGATGTGCTGGAAGCCAGCAACGTCGTCCGGCATGTGGCCGACAGCCGCTACATCGGGCAGCCCAAAGCCGAAGCCGTGGCCGAATTGATCCGCTATCGCAATGCCCAGGCCGCTATCGAAGTGCGCCATGGACGCATCGAAGACAACCTGGATGTCCTCGACGGACTGGATATTCTGGTTTCCGGCGTCGATCATGAAGGTCCCAAATACACGCTCAATCAGGAGTGCCTCAAACGAGGACTGACCGCCATCTATGCCGGAGTATATGAACGCGGTGAAGGCGGGGATGTGGTCATCGTCCGGCCTTATGCTGGGCCATGCTATGCCTGTTGGGCCGCCGAACTGCGCGAAGGGCTTGCGCTCTCCAAATCCGACCCGGTTGGGGAACTCGATTATGGTATGATTGGGCCAGAAGGAACGCTCGAAGCCGAGCCAGGATTGTGGCTGCATGTGGCCCGGGTGGCTTCGGCGCAGGCCGATCTGGTTCTCAATGAACTGCTCCGGGGAACGGATGTCTACAAGACGATGCCGGGCAACACCGTCATCCTCGCCAACACCGAACTGGAAATCCTGACCGGGCAAATCAGCCAGCCCTATACCGCCGTCTGGGTCAACATTGCCCGTGATCCGGACTGCCTGGTCTGTGGCGATGCCCTGAAGAATCACCTTGCCGGCGACTCTCAGACGGGGGTATCACTGGATCAGGTGATGAGCGAGGCCGGCCTGGTCATGCAAGAGCAATCCGAGGAGGACAAGAGTGACCGAACAACCGACGACTCCGCCCGCTGAGACGCCGGCTTCAACCGACACGCCGGAAGCCGCTGCCATGCCGCCGCCTGCTCCACCGGAGATGCCGGAAGAGGACCCCCGCATGGAAGAGCGCCTGGAACGGCTCGGCGGCGAACCGGCCCCGGCCATCACGCCGGAGGAGTTCGCCCGGCTGCAAAAGGCCGGACAGGTGCATATCGATGAACGGGGGCGCGTCCGCGCGGCGCGGCGCTCCGATGCCGAGGCGGGGGTCTCACTCCGCAAACGGCGGGCATGGTATGCCAATTAGCTCGCTCTACGGCCCCGATTACTTCCAGCGGCTTCTGGTCGAAACACTCAAGAAGCAGGGTGGACTGCTGGACAGCGCCCTGGAAGCGGCCTTCATGGCCGTGCCGCGCCATGTCTTCCTGCCCGGCGAAACACTGGAACGGGCTTATTCGGACGATGCCATCGCCGTCAAGCGGGATACCGATGGCACGGTGCTGAGTTCGTCCAGTCAGCCGAGCATGATGGCGCTGATGCTGCGGCAGCTCCGGCTGCGGCGCGGAGACAACGTGCTGGAGATCGGCACGGGTACAGGCTACAACGCCGCCATCATGCAGCACCTCGTCGGCGAAGACGGGCTGGTCACGACCATTGAAGTAGATGGCGAATTGGCTGAGCAGGCACAGACCCATTTGCAGAGCGTGCGCCTGGGTGCGGTCGTGACGGTGGTGAATGCCGACGGCGCGCTCGGTTATGCGCCGCGTGCCTCGTATGACCGGATCATCGCCACCGCCGCGCTCTGGGATGTTCCGGCGGCCTGGGTCAAGCAGTTGAAGCCGGATGGCATCCTGGTCGCTCCGATCTGGTTGGAGGGAATGCAGGTCAGCGCAGCCTTCACCCAGCAGCCGGATGGAACCCTGTTCAGCCGCAACAACATCTCCTGCGGCTTCATCTCGCTGCGCGGGATGGCATCCGGGCCGAGCGTTACCCGGCGGGTCGGCAGCACGGCGCTGTATCTTTCCGCCCACAACATCGCCCGCATCGATACCGCCATGCTCCAGATGCTCCTCTCGAATGACATCGAAGTAAATCACTTTGGGCGCTCGGTGTCGATGTCGGAATACTGGCGCGGCTTTCTGCCTTTCATGACGCTCAACACGCCGGAGGACTATTCGTTCGCCGTGTTCAGCGTCGGCGAAAACCAGCAGGTTTACGGGCTGCAAGGTAACGGCTTCGCCCTGATCGGGCGGGGGACGGCCTGTTTCGCTCCTTACGCCGAAAACGGGGAAGCCGTCTGTTTCGGCGGCGCCGACGCCTTCATCGCGCTGGATGAGCTGATGGAGCGGTGGGATCTGAGCGGGCGTCCGGGTTCACCCAACCTGCGGTTGAAGCTGCTGCCCAAAGACGCCTCGGAGCCGGAGGCCGTCAGCGAACGCCTGAACTCGCGCATCTTCACGCGGCAGGATCACGATCTGCATATCTGGCTGGAAGTGTGATTCGCCCCCATGATCTCGTTCGAGATGCTCCAGAATGCCGTCCGCCTGACGGATTTCGATGTGGTCGCCGCGCAGAATCGCATGGCTCCGCTGCGCCGCGAATTGCGCCCCGCCGAAGGCGTCACGCCCCGGCAGGCTGGCGTGCTGCTGCTGACCTTCCCGGCGGCAGACGGGATGCAGCTTGTCCTGACGCGCCGCACCGAGCAGCTTCGCGCCCACAGCGGGCAGATCAGCTTTCCCGGCGGGCGTCACAGCCCGGAGGACGAGTCGCTCACCGCGACAGCGCTGCGGGAAACCTGCGAAGAACTGGGCGTGTGCAATGACGAAGTGCATATCCTCGGCCCCCTCTCGACCATCTATGTACCCCCCAGCAACTTCGAGGTACATCCGACCGTCGGGGCATTGAACGGCGTGCCGATCTTCCGTCCCAACCCGCACGAGGTCGCCGAGGTGCTGACCTTCCCGCTCAGCCTGCTGCTGGATGACCGCGCCAAAGCCGCCGAAGAGTGGGATTTTCAGGGGACAATCTACTCGGTTCCGTTTTACTGGATCAACGGCCACAAGGTGTGGGGCGCGACGGCCGCCATGCTCAGCGAACTGGAAGGACGGCTGCGGGCAGTGCTTCCCCCGGAAATGCTGCTCAACCCCTGAAGGTTCAATCGACAGCCGCAGAGGTGACATCCAACACTTCCGCGCGGCGCTTTTTCACCGTTAACTCGACATATCAGCAGGTGATCCGAACCCAGGAGGGACGACATGGACGAAGGTTATGTCGTGGTCGTTGGCTCTGCCGGGATCGATATCAAAGGGCGACCTTTCGGCGAACTCCATTGGGAATCCTCGAACATCGGTGTAGTCCGCAACAGCGTTGGCGGGGTCGCGCGGAACATCGCCGAGAATCTGGCCTGCCTGGAGGTTCCGACGGTGCTGCTGACCGCGCTCGGACGCGATGTCGAAGGCGAGCGCGTCTTCGCCCACTGCCTGGATCATGACATCGACTGCAAACACCTGCTGATGATCAACGGCGCGCGCACCGGAACCTATCTCAGTATGCTGAAGCCCAATGGCGAACTCCTCACTGCCATTGGCGACTTCGACATCATGCATCAGGTCAACAGTGCCTATCTGCTGGAAAACGAAGAGGTGCTGGCTGAATCCGATATGGTGGTGATCGATGCCACGCTGGATGAGGCGGCGCTGCATACGCTGTTCGAGATCGCTGAACGCCATTGGCTGCGGGTCTGCGCCGACCCAACCACGCCGATCCTGGCTGCCAAGATTCGACCGTATCTGAACCAGCTTCATCTGGTTGTGCCCAACGCCATCGAAACCGCTGTGCTGTGCGATCTGCCCGGCCCGGTTCGGGATCGTGAAGCCGGTATTGCCGCCGCTCGCCAGTTGGTCAACCTGGGGGCGCAGATCGCTGTGGTGACGATGGGCGAACAGGGATTGGCCTATGCCGATGGCAGCGGAGGCGGGGTCATCCGGTCGGTGACTACCCAGGTGGTCGATTCAACGGGAGCCGGGGATGCGCTGACCGGGGCGGTCATCTTCGGGCTGCTGAACGATGTGCCGCTGGATGAAGCCAT
>JAEUQZ010000293.1 GCA_016788965.1 Anaerolineae bacterium
AGGCACTCATCCAGGCCGGGGCGCGGCCAGATATGACTGTCATCCCGATTGCTATCGATGTCGATGAGCAGCCGCAGATCGACCGCCAGCCTTCCGGCCCGCACATCGTCCACATCGGGACGATGTACTGGCCGCCCAACATCGAGGGCATCACCTGGTTCCTGGACGAGATTTACCCGCGCATCAAGGCGCGTGTGCCGGATGTCCGCTGCACGCTGATCGGGGCGCGGCCGCCGGAAAGCATCAAAGCGCGTGAGCAAACGGATCCGTCGCTCAAAGTGACCGGCTATGTCGAAGACCCGCTGCCGTATCTGCGCGACGCCAGCATGATGGTCGTGCCGCTCAAGGCGGGCGGCGGGATGCGCGTCAAAATCCTGAATGCGCTCTCCCAGGGGCTGCCGATGGTGAGTACCACCGTCGGCTGCGAAGGCATCGCCGTCCAGCACGAGCGTGATATTCTGGTGGCCGATTCGCCGGAGGATTTCGCCGAGCAGACCATCCGGCTGCTGACCGACGCCGCCCTCAACCAGCGCATCACCGAGGCAGGCCGCCGCACGGCCGTCGAGGTCTACGATTACCGTCAGGCCTGCCTGCCGCTGGAAGCCATCTACGCGGGACAGAGGTAGCCCGATGCGACTCCTGTTCATCTCTCCCTACCTGCCGTCTCTGATCCGGGTACGGCCGTACAACCTGCTCAAGGCGCTGGCGCGGCGCGGCAACGAGGTCACGCTGATGGCCTTGCAGCCGCCCGGCGACGAGGGCGAATCGCTGCCGGAACTGCGGAAGTTGTGCCGGGCGGTGGAGATCATCCCGCATCCGAAGCTGCGTACCCTGCTGAATGCCGCCGCCGCGCTGCCGACCGGATTCCCGGTGCAGGCAGCTTATTCGCGCTCGCCGGACTTCGACCGGGTGGCGCGGGCGCGGCTGGCTGCCGACCGCTTCGACGCCGCCCACATCGAGCATCTGCGCGGCGCGGTGCTGGCCGACTCGCTGGGATCGCTGCCGGTGGTGTTCGACTCGGTGGACAGCATCTCGCTGCTGTTCGGCAAGGTGCTGCAAGATGCCCCCAGCCTGAAGAGCCGCCTGATCGCCATCCTCGACCTGGGGCGCACGCGGCGCTTTGAAGGCCGCCTGACCGAACGCTTCCGCCAGGTGACTGTCACCAGCCAGGCCGACCGCCAGGCGTTGGTCGAATTGGGCAGTGCCGCCGAGCGCATCACCGTCATTCCCAACGGCGTCGATCTGGAATACTTCCAGCCGCAAGCCGTCGCCCGCAAACCGCTGCGGCTCATCTTCACCGGAAAAATGAGCTATCATGCCAATATCGCCGCCGTCGAAGACCTGGTCGAGAAGATCATGCCGCTGGTCTGGCGGGACGTTCCCCAGGCCGAACTCTTCATCGTTGGCAAGGACCCCGCGCCCACGGTAGTGGCCCTCGGCCAGCGCCCGAACATCACCGTCACCGGTTCCGTGCCCGATCTGCGCCCGTATCTGGCGGAAGCGGCCGTGGCGCTCAGCACGGTGCGTTACGGCGTCGGCATCCAGAACAAGGTGCTGGAAGCGATGGCGATGCAGACCCCGGTGGTGTGTTCGCCGCAGGCGTGTTCGGCGCTGCAAGCCGAGGTCGGTCCCGATCTGCGCGTGGGAGCCACGCCGGAAGCCATCGCGGGCGAGATCGTCCGCCTGCTCGGTTCCGCCCAGGAACGTGAGGCCGTAGGCGCGGCCGGGCGGGCCTACGTTGAAACCCATCATAATTGGGACAGCGCCGCCGCGCGGCTGGAAGACCTTTATCGCGCGGCTGCCGCGCCAGCCTAGTCCGGTGTTCGAGCGGACTGATTCATTCATCCTTCAGTCCGAAGTTGTGTGAGGAGTTATTAGATGAGCAGCGATGTCTTGACCCCTCCCCAATTGGAGCCGCTCAACCCACGCTTGAGTCGGTTCGATCTGGTCGGGCTGATCCGGCAGCATGGCCGCCGCAAGATGCGAGCGGTTCAGATCGCACTGTTCTTAATGGATGCGCTGGTACTGATTCTGGCCTTTTCCGCCGCTTATACTATCCGCTTCATCGCGCCCACCGTCAGCTTTTTTGACTCTGGTGGAAACGCAAACCTGGAGTATTACGTCACCTATGCCGCGCTGTTCATCCCGATGTGGCTGATGGTGCTGGCGATCTTCCACCTCTACGACCCGGCGCTGCTGTTTGGTGGACTGAGGGAGTATGCCAGCGCCTTCAACGCCTGCACGACCGCCTTCGTCTTCGTCATCTTCGTGGGCTATCTTGACCCGACGCTCGTCCTGGCGCGCGGTTGGCTGCTGGCGGCCTGGATTTTTTCGGTCATTCTGATCTTCATCGAGCGGTTCTGTTTCCGGCGTTTCATCTATGCGCTGCGCCAACGCGGTCATTTCCGCTCCACGGCCTACATCGTCGGCGCCAATGACGAGGGCGTCGCCATCGCCGAGCAGTTGATGGCGAGTCCGGCGGCGGGGATCAATATCCTCGGCTTCCTGGATGACAACCGCAAAATTGGTGAGGAAGTCCTGCCCGGTCTGGTGGTGCATGGGCCGACCACCCGCGCCCAGACCCTCACCCAGCGCTTCGGCGTGGATCGCCTGATCGTCGCCACCAGCGGCATCCACCGCACGAATATGGTCGATCTGTTCCGCAGCTTCGTCAACTCGGAGCAGGTCAGCATGTGGCTGTCGTCGGGGCTGTACGAAATCCTCACCACCGGGGTGCAGATTCAGGATGTCGCCAGCGTGCCGATGGTCAGCGTCAACCGGGTGCGGCTGACCGGCATCAACATCGTCGCCAAAGCCGTGCTGGATTATGTCGGCGCGACTGTGGGATTGATCCTGCTCTCGCCGCTGTTCCTGGGGATCGCCATCGTCATGAGGTTCACCGACCCCGGCCCGATCATCTACCGGCGGCGCGTGGTCGGCGTGGGCGGCAAGGAATTCGACGCTTTCAAGTTCCGCACGATGGTGGTCAATTCCAAAGAAGTCCTGGAAGAACTCCTCGCCCGCGACCCCAGAGCGCGGGAAGAATGGAACAAGTTCTTCAAACTCAAGGATGATCCGCGCATCACCCCCGTCGGCGCTTTCCTGCGGAAGACCAGTATCGATGAATTCCCGCAGCTCCTCAACGTGCTGCGCGGCGAGATGAGCCTGGTCGGGCCGCGTATGATTACGATGGAAGAGGTCGAGAAGTACGGCAAGTGGGGACTGAACCTGCACACCGTCAAGCCGGGCATCACCGGCCTGTGGCAAGTCACCGGCCGCAGTGAACTGACCTACGAAGAGCGCGTCCGCCTGGACATGAACTACATCCGCAACTATTCGATCTGGCTCGACATCCAGATTCTCATCCAGACGATCCCGGCCGTGCTGCTGAGCAAGGGCGCGTATTAGCTCCCGTCGGTGGCGGGATCGCGCTTCAGCCGCATGACGCGGAAGCTCTCGGCGGCGGCATAGCCATGCGCTTTGCCGTCGTCCCGCGCCCATTCGCGTATCATTTCGCCGACTTCCGGCCCCACCTGGGATTTATGGCAGAGCAGCGCCTCGACCTTACGATCCAGCGCGGCGCTGATTTCCACCACCTTCTCGGCTTGATTGGCGAACATCAGCCAGAGTTCCGGCACATCGAAGGGTTCGTACCCTTCGGCCAGCAGCTCCGGGAAGATCGGGCGCGTCCCGGCGCTGGGGAAGACCGCATAGAGCGCCGCCTCCCCAGCCGCGCGATGATCGGGGTGGTTGATGTAGAAATCCCCGGCGAAGAACACCGTCGGGTCCTGAATCATCACGCAGTCGGGCCGGATTTGCCGGATCAGCCGGGTCAGGTCGCGGCGCAGTTCGAGCGTCGGCTGGAGCGTTCCGTCCGGGTATCCCAGGAAGATCACGTCCTGTACACCCAGCACAGCAGCTGCCGCCCGCTGTTCGTCCTGCCGGGTGAGCGAAAGCGCCTTCAGATCGACCCCCGGTTCGTTGCTGCCCGCCGCGCCATCGGTGACGATGCAGAAGGTGACAACCGCCCCCTCGTCCGTCCAGCAGGCGATGGTTCCAGCGGCGCCGAATTCGATGTCGTCCGGGTGCGCGGCGATGACCAGAACGCGCGGAAAGGTGGGAGCCATGATTCCTCCAGAAAGGCGCTGCACAGGCGTCAAAGTCTCAAGTAATGCTGAAACAATTCATGTTATACTGCGTGTAACCAGCCAGTCTAGAGTATATACTGTCAAATGCGCTTTGAGGTGAATCACCCTCTACTTGCTTTCCTCCGGGCATGGTGGACGCGCCTGACCGAACCACTGCCTTCCGTGCGGAATCCCCGTGAACGCCGCCAATCCCAGTTGATGGCCTCCTTGATGGTCGCGGCAATCCTCATCGTGACGGCAATGATCTTCATCCCCAAGCAGACGACTACAGAAACCCAGGATGTCAACAACTGGCACTTTTTTGGCCTACTGGTCACTGGAACATGCGCCCTTTGTTATCACTGGAGCCGCCGGGGGCGCTACCGGCTCGCCAGCGCCATCATCATCGGCATCAGTGAAACTGCGGTTTTCCTGCCTGCCCTGTGGATCGGTGGCAGCACGTCCTACAGCGCCTTGTTCTACCTGGGGCTGCTGCCCCTGTTCGGCAGTCTGTTCTTCGGCGTTCGTTCAGCCTTCGTCATCACCTTGTTCAATACGGTCGCGCTGATCGTACTGGCGCCTTACTTCCCCGGCATCCGCGTCAATGACGTGTACATCGGACCGCTGAGTGTCACTGTGTTGCTAGGGGCGCTCATCCTGCTGTTCGATATCCACTGGCGGCGTGGGGAGACCGAACAGAGCGACGCGCTCAAAGCCAGCGAAGAACGCTACCACATCATCACCGAGTTGATCTCCAACTACGCCTTTTCCAATGTTGTCGAGCCAGATGGCAACCTGACCACGGATTGGATCACGCAGGACTCTTTCAGCCGACTGACTGGGTATCAACCTCACGAACTCGTCGAGGGCGGCAGCCGCCTGACATTCCGGCTGTATCACCCGGATGATGTCGAACAGGTCCAACAAGATGTCCAGCGCAGCATCCAGGGTCAGATGACGCGCTCCGAGTGCCGCATCATCACCCAGGATGGGCAGGTGCGCTGGCTGCAAATCGACCGCCGTCCTGTCTGGAACCGCGACCAGTCGCGGGTCGAACGCATTTATGGTGTCGCCACCGATATCACCGAGCGCAAACAAGCTGAACAGGCGCTGAAGGGAAGCGAGGAACAGTACCGCAAGATTACCCGTCTGATATCGGACTATACCTTCGCCTATACTGTGCTGCCAGACGGAAGCCTCGACCTCGAATGGGTCACGGAAACGTCTTTCACCCGGTTGACCGGCTACACCGCCGAGGACATCCGCACCGGGATGTTCGCCAATCCTGTTCTCTACGCGCCCGATGATGTCCCGGCTATTCGCGCCGAGATTCAACGCACCATCGCGGGCGAAGCCACCAACGCCGAACATCGCATTCTCACCAAAGACGGCCAGGAACGCTGGATTCACATCTACCGCTTCCCGGAAGTCGATCCTGATACGGGAAAGGTGACGCGCTTCTACGGCGTCGCCCAGAACATCACCGAGCGCAAACAGGCCGAACTCGCCCTCAAAGCCAGCGAAGAACGCTACCGCCTGATCTCCGAATTGATCTCCGACTACGCCTACTTCTACCGTTTCAACCCCGATGGCAGCAAGACCCGCGAATGGATCACCGGGGCGTCCTATATGCGCGTCACCGGTTACACGCCGGATGAACTCACGGGCGAGCAGTTCTCCAAACGCATCCACGAGGACGACCGCGAACGCCTGCTGCGAGATCGCCAGACGGTCAGTCGCGGCGAACCCTCCCACGGCGAGTACCGTTTGCTCAACAAAGACGGCGATACCCGCTGGCTGAGCATGGATCGCTACCCGGTCTGGGATGAGGCCGATACGCGCCCCATCGGCTACTACGGCATCGCCAAAGACATCACCGAGCGCAAACAGGCCGAGGCCGATCAATTCCGTCTGACACTGGAACATGAGCAGTTGACCATGGTCAACCAGTTCGTCCAGGCCGTCTCGCATGATTTCCGCACCCTCCTGTCCACCATCGAGACCAGCCGCTACCTCATCGAGCGGCGGCTGGAGGACGCTGCCCGCGCCCCAGTGCAGGAAAAACTGGATATGATTCACAATGCGGTCAGCCATCTGACCGAGCAGTTGGAGAGCCTGCACATGGTTTCGACGCTGGGCGAACCCAGCCTGAGTCGCTGCGACCTGAACGGCTTGATCGAGCGGCTGGTACAGCAGCATGACCTCAAGGCGCGGCAGAAACGCATCCAGATCACCTTCTCGCGCGACCCATCGCTGGCCCCAATCATGCTGGATGCCGCCAAGATAGAACAGGCCATAGGGCATCTGTTGAACAACGCCATCACCTTCACCGATGCGGGCGGACTGATCGAACTGACCACCCGTCTGGACGCCGATCACAGCGCCGTGATCGAGGTGCGGGATACCGGAGCCGGGATCGATCCAGACGTGCTGCCGCGCGTCTTCGAGCCGTTCTTCCGGGGCGATGCCTCGCGGCCCGTCCGCAGCGGCGGGGTTGGCCTGGGGCTGACCATCGTCAGGATGATCGTCGATACCCATCACGGCGAAATCCAGGTGGAAAGTGAATTGGGCAAGGGCACGCGCTTCTGCATCCGGCTGCCTGTGACTCAGGCGGT
>JAEUQZ010000294.1 GCA_016788965.1 Anaerolineae bacterium
ATCCACGAAGGGCGTGCCCATTGGGGTGCGCCCTTTTCTATTTCCGGGGCGTAGGCCAATCGGCGCTTTACGGCCGATTCTCGCTCGGCTATAATGCCGTTTCGGTGCAAGCCGCCTACCCGTAACACAAGACCAGCCAGATCGAAACGTGACCCTTTCACCTGACGATACGCAGCCCCGCTTACCCTTCAAAGTGCCGCCCCAGCCTGAACTGCTCGATCCAGAGCCGCCCAGCCGGAGCGGATGCTTCCTGTACGGGTTCATCGCTGCCGCGCTGCTTGGCCTGGCGCTGCTGATTATCGCGCTGTCGGGCTTCGCGGGCTGGACTTCCGGGCAGCGTACCGCCCAGACCAACGCCACCGCCACCCAGGGCGCGGCCATCGCTGACCAGTTGAACCGCATCTCCGGCGATATCGCCAGCGGGAACACGGTGCTGCTCCAGGCGCGGCTGCAATATCTGGCGACGCTGACGCCCGGCGTGGAGGGGCTGCAACCGATCCTGACGACGGCGACCGCCCTGGCGATCCTCAACCAGCCGACCGCGACTATCACCTCTACCCCGCCGCCCGCCATCCAGCCAACGGCCACGCCCACGCTGGCCGCGCCCGCCGCTACCGTGAGCAGCAGCGGCCTGACGCTCGATCTCCCGGCGCTGCTGCAAGAGGCCCAGACCGCGGTGGCCGTCGCCGATTGGGACACCGCCATCGAGACGCTGGACGTGATCCTGGCGGCCGATAACACCTACGAGTCCAGCACCGTGCAGGTGTTGATGCTCCAGGCACTCACCGCGAAGGCGCTGGCACTCTACCGCGGTGGCGATGCGGGCGATCTGGCCGAGGCCAACCGCCTGACCGACCGCGCCCGTCAATTCGGCGATGTCGGCGAACTGGCCTATGAGAGCTATATCGCCGGGTTGTATCTGGATGCGGTGAACGCCATTGGCATCGACTATCCCCGCGCCATTCAACGCCTGCTGGAAGTCTATACCCAGGTTCCTGGCTACCGCGACGTGATGCAGCTTCTGAACAGCCAGTACATCGCCTACGGTGATGCGCTGGTGGCACAGTTCCAGCCGTGCGCGGCGGTGGCGCAGTATCAGAACTCACTGGGTTTGTTCAGCGATGTCGGCATCAGCGCCAAGCGCGATGGGGCGCAGGCCGCTTGCGACCAGCAGGCCACGCTCATCTTTGTGGGGACGCCGCTGCCGGGGACAATCCAGCCTGTCGGAGTCGCGCCTGTGGGGGTTCCACCGACGCCCGCGCCGGGTCAATAAGTGATGTCCTGCAGGGGAAAACCGCTCGGTTTTCCCCTCAAAACCCTTCTCATCAGCCGTTTATCCCGAACTCACCGCGCCTTTACATCCCCGACCTACCGTAAAGGGCAAAGCGGGTCTGGTTTCGGGTTGTGTTTCTTCCTCCGAAGTGGTGCGAGTTGTGTGACCAGACCTGCGGGCAAGTCGGGATTTGGAGATTGGCGTCACCGATCCCTAGGCAAGCCCTTCCCTCTGCAAACCGTCCGGCGGTGCCCCCCTCACTCCGGGCGGTTTGTTATTTCCCGATCACCAACGCTATACTCCATTCTCAAGTCGATCAGCCAACCAAGGAGCAGTCCCATTATGGCATCCGATATCGTTCCCGCTTCGGTCATCCGAGCCATCGACAGCCTGACCGCCAATGAGTTCGTCGTCGAACTGGACGGCGAGCGTCTCAGCGGCATTTTCCGCGTCACTGGCCTGATTCCCTTCAAACTGGACGCGCGTACCTCATCCGCGCCCAAACCGGTACGCGAGCCGTTCAAGATTTCCAAGATGGTGCAGCGCGACCCCAACAGCCCGTTCAACCGCTGGCTGCGGGAAACCACCGCCGCCAAAGCCGACATCGCCCGCCCGACGCGCACGCTCGATGTCATCGCCGTGGATGGCGGCGTCGAAACCCGCCGCTGGACGATCAAGGACGCCTGGATCAGCGAGATCGCCTATTCAGATTTCGACAGCGGTTCGGGTGAACTGGTGCAGGAGATCGTCACCGTTCAGTGGGCGGAAGCCGAGGAAAGCTGGCTCGGCGAATAGCACACAGGGACAGGCCGTGTCAGGAGAAAAGGGCTGGCTCGCGCCCCCTTACGACGGGATGCTCTTGGCCTTCGCCTCGGACTGCATGTGGGGCATGTCTTCCAGGAAGTAGATGTACATTCGCATCTGACCCAGCCGGATTTCGTCGGCGTTCTGCAGGGCGACCTTCTCATGCGGCTGGATGGGATCGCCGTTGATATAGGTTCCGTTGACGCTGTCCTGATCCTCGGCCCAGAAGCGGCCATCTTCATGGCGGAGGGCCATATGGACGCGGGAAACGCCCCAGTTGGCGGCATCGTAGCGCGTCAGATCGACATGGGCTTTGAGCGTGCCGGTACTGATGGCGCGGCCAAAGGAGACTGGCTGCTGGAGGGTGAGGACAATCGGGGCGTCACTGTGCCCGGCCACGAACAGGACGCAGGTGTTCTTGCGGGTCTCCGGCTGCACGGCCTTGAGCGGAGCCGTGCCGACGAGGTGCTTGGTATACATTCCGGATTGGCCGCTCTCGCTCTGCTCGATGAGCGAGGAGATGACGTGGCGTAGTTCACGGGCGCTGACGGGGCGATCCAGGAAGACATCCGCGCCAGCCTGCATCGCTTCGACGCTTTCGACCGAGCGGGAGGCCGTTTTGACGATGACGATGGGCGTGGTGTTCACGTGGACATCGCGGCGGATGTAGCGGCAGAATTCCAGGCCGCTCATGTCCGGCAGGATCGGGTCAATGATGATGGCGCTGGGGCGGCGCTGGTTATAGACACGGATCGCGCCGACGACCTCGTGGCAGACGCGGGTGGTATAGCCAGACTCGTTGAGGATTCCGGCGAGCGCCCCGGCCAGTTCGGGGTCCTGGGCGACGATGAGAATGAGCTGCCCTTTGCCGGCCTTGACGAGATCACGAAGCTGCAAGCTGGGCTGCTTATGCACCAGGCCGCCATAGGTGGGTGTCACGACGAAGTTTAGATCGAGCGAGAGCAGCCCAGCGGTGATCTGGTCGCCGGAGGAGAGACGGTAGCCTTCTTCCGGCTTGAGGCGGTTGCCGTTGAGGAATGTGCCATTGCCGCTGACCAGATCGGTGATGACGAGGCGGTCAGTCTCCGGCTGGATGGTGAAGTGCAGCCGCGAGACGCCCAGCGACTCGGCGTTATAGGGCGAGAGGTCTACATCGGGCGCTTTGCTATCCCCGGCCACGATTCGGCCAAAGGTAATCGACTCGGTGATTTTCAAGCGGATCGGTGTTTTGAACTGCGCGTTGGTGAGTTCGATGATCCAGGGGCCAATGCCATTGTCGATCATCCGGCTGCGCTTTCTGCCCCCAACCGTGGGCCGTCCAGTATCGCTTCGGGTCACTCTTTATTGTACTCGAAACGACACAATCTGATAATTGACAGTGGAACAAATCAGAGGGGGATTGGGGGCAGGAGTTGGGGATCAGGGGCACGCCGTATCGCGTGCCCCGGTGTGGGATCAGCGGATGGTGATCTCGGTGACGTTGGCATCGATGAACTTCTGGCCGAGGGCGCGGGCGGCGGACACGCGATGGTGTCCATCCACGACGTAGTAGCGCCCGCTCATCAGCACCAGTTCAATGGCCGGCAGAGGGATGCCCCGGTACATGGCTTTGGCGATGCTCAGCCAGCGGTGTTCGGTGAATTCCTGGCGCGGCGCGAAGTTACGGTCGAAGTCGTTGGTACGAGCCATCGAGCCGACGATGCGCTCAATCGGAACCGTGCAGATACCCAGGCTGTGCTGGTTGACGATCTCGGCGTCGTTCAGCAGGGCGCTGAGGGACAGCAGGCGGTTGTTGCGCCGGAAGACGAAGGCCAGCAGACCGCGGAGCGAGGCGCGGAAGCGGGCTTTGGCGTAGTCGGCGCGGGTGATCTGGTTGAGTACGCCGGAGTTATACATCGCGGTCATGGTGGTCGCCCTCCTTTCCTGGGTTGTCTCTATTGAAGCATAGGCTGGCTTTTTTCTCGTCGGCAGTCCGGCCAGTCTTGATCTCCGTCTTTGGTTGGAGGCATACCCGGCCACTTGGATCGGTTGGTGTCATTTCCGAGTTCGCGCGATATGCCTATACTGGGAAGAGGTATACGCAACGGTCTGTGGATGTTGTAGTATTATTCATGGAATAAATCGCCCAGGAAGTTCATGGTATGAGCGTCATCGATTATCAGAGCCAGATTCCCTACTACGTCCAGGTCAAACAGGTCATCCGCGACCGCATCCAGAACGGCATCTGGCAGCCGAATGACCAGCTCCCCAGCGAAGCCGAGTTGTGCGACAGCTTCAACGTCAGCCGGACGGTGATCCGGCAGGCACTCCAGGACTTGATCCACGAGGGACTCATCACCCGGCGTAAAGGCAAGGGCAGCTTCGTAGCCCCGGCCAAGATCAGCGAGCGGCTGGTGCAGAAGCTGACGGGCTTCTATCACGACATGGTGGATCAGGGCTACCAGCCGGTCACGAAGGTGTTGAAGCAGGAAGTCATCCCAGCCAGCCGGACGGTGGCCGAACGGCTGCAAATGCTGGCCGGCGATCCGGTGATCGAGATTGTGCGGCTGCGGCTGGTGGACGGGATGCCGATTGTCTATGTGACCACCTACCTGCCGTATCACCTGTGCCCCAGTCTGGTGAACGACGAACTCTCCAACCAGTCGCTCTATGACCTGTTGGAGCAGCGTTACGAGATCACCATCGCGCGGGGGCGGCGTTCGATCCAGGCGGTTCCCGCGCCGGAACGCGAAGCCGAACTGTTGGGGATCAACCGGGGCGCGCCGCTGTTCCTGCTGGACAGCATCAGCTACTCCAGCGACGGGACGCCCGTGGAATTCTATCTGGCCTACCATCGCGGCGACCGCTCGCAGTTCGAGGTGGAATTGATCCGCTTCCGCGAGCCGCAGGGAACGCTGGCGACAGTCGATCTGCCGCCGAGCAACCGCGTTGCTACACCATAGGTTTGGGTATCCTCAGCGGGGCGGCTTGCGCCCAATGACCATCGTGCTGAAGTTGAACGCCCAGGGCAGCGTCACGGCCAGCAGGCTGCCGAGGGCATCGGCCAACAGGCTCGTCTGGTAGTAGCCGGGGCCGCGGAAGATTCCACCCAGCCCCCACAGGGTATAGGCGTGGCTGGTCGGCTGCGCCGTCAGCACCTCGAAGCCCACACCGGTCACATTCTCCACCAACTGCTGCCGCGTATAGGCGCTTTCGTAGAACAAGTCGTCGGTGAGCGGAGCCTGTCCCTGGCGTTTACGGCGCCATTCGACCAGACGGTACACCACATTGGGATAGGGGATGGTCAGCAGCAGGATGCCGCCAGGACGCAGGACGCGGAAGGCTTCTTTGAGGGCGGGCATCATGCCATGCTCGAAGTGTTCCAGCACCCCAAAGGAGAGATAGGCGCTGAGGCTGTTTTCGGCATAGGGCAGCGCATGGACATCACCGACGGCCAGCGGCAGCGACGGATCATAGTGGCGGGAGGTATGCAGGGCGTTTTCGGCATAATCCAGGCCGATGAGGGGGTAGCCGAGGCGGCGCAGCAGGATCATCGTCGCGCTGAGGCCGCAGCCCGCTTCCAGCAGAATCCCGTCTTTGGGGAGGTACTGCTGCCACAGCCTGAGCGCCTGCTGCGCCCGTTTGGATTGGAGCAGTTCGAGTTCGCGCTCGACATCGGCGCTGTCCCAGATGGATTCCCAGGCCTGGCGGGTGCTGTCGTAGCGCGGACCGTATTCAACAGGGTTGTTCATTAAGGGCTGCTGACTCCATCAGTCGAACGGTCGGTATCCAGCCCCCGGATGATCCGCGCGGGGACGCCAGCCACCACGGTATAAGGAGGCACATCTTCGCGGACGAGGGCACCGGCTCCGACGACCGCGCAGCGGCCAATGCGAACGCCATGCAGTACAGTCACGCCCGCGCCAAGATAGGCGCCATCTTCGATAGTCACCGGGCCGGTGGTCGATGGCAGCCCGCCTTCGCGCAGTGGGCTGTAGTAGGTATCGACATGGGTGATGAGGGTGACGCGCATCGCCAGCGTGACGGACGCGCCGATGTGAATGGGCGCAGTCAGGTCGAGCAGACAGTCTTTACCAATGTGCGTGCGCGAGCCGATGGTCAACTGGCGCAGGCGATCCTGGGGGTTATGGATGAGGAGCGGCGCGCGCATATCCACGGCTTCCCCAATCTGTGCCCCTAACGCCCGCAGCCCCAGCGGCAGCGAGCGCCCCCGCGCCCAACTGATGCGTTCAGCAGCGGCTTCGATGCCCCACACCCATTCATCCAGCCAGAGCAGCGCCACCAGCGCGGCTCCGCTCAAGGCACGCCAGGGCACGCGGTAAAATCCCAGCAGGGTGAATAAGATGCTGCGAAGGGGCGAAGGTTGGCTCAAGCGGCGGTTCCTTGCTTGCGATGCTGGTCACTGCCCATTATAGCTTCTCCGCGTGGGGCTTCCAGCATCAGTGTTATAATGCCCGGCTATGAATACTCCATGCCCCTTAGATGTCAGCCACTTCGTCGAGCGCCGCGGATTCACGCAGTTTCACGCTCCAGCTTGGATACACACGCTGCTGAATGCATTTCCGCACATGCGCGACGGCTCGCGGATCGTGACGCTGCCCGATGAGCGGCAGACCTATCTGGCGGCGCTG